>JAFGFV010000005.1 GCA_016930895.1 Spirochaetales bacterium
AACTCCATGAGGGTCCGCGGGTAATCCTCGGTCACAACCCCGGATACTATATGTTGTGTTTGGTTGAGTCAAGTAAATACCCCCTAACAGAAATGGGGGGCGTCAGAGGTTGGCGGGCAGCTCGGCCCGATAGGTCTCGATCCAGCTCTCGAGGGCCCGGGAGGCCTCGTCTGCCGGGGTGCCCGAGGCCAGAAAATCGCGCAGCCAGGGCACAACGGCGTCCGTCTTGAGAGTCTCCCACGAAGTTGGGAGGGCCTGCGGAAAATCCAGGAGCTCCGCCGGCGGGATCCGGCCGATGAGCAGGGGATACTCCTGCGGGAACTCGAGCTCCGTCACGCTGCGCAGCGACGAGAACCCCCCGAAGAGTCCGAAGGTAGACAGGCGCTTGGAGCGGTTGACCTCCAGCAGCCTCTTCTGGGTCGCCTCGTCGAGCAGCCAGTCCACGAAGATCCGCGCCCCCCACTTGTTCCGCGAGGACCTCGGGATCCCGATGCTCACCACGGACTCGTCGACCCGGATGCCCGCCTCCCCCTCGAGCCAGCGGAAGTCGGCCACGTCGGCATGGGCCTCCAGGCTCTCCGCCAGGCGGCCGCTGTCGCTCAGATAAAAGAGGATCCGCTGCTCGTCCACCAGCCTGGCCATCGGCTCGTAGAGGTACTTCCGCGAGAACTCGGCGTTCCGGCTGAACCCCCCGTTGAACTCCTCGACCCAGGCACGCAGGAACGACACCCCGGCGCTCAGCCCGGCCTCGTCCCACCGCAGCTCTCCCTCCTCGCCCTCGCGGAACCCCGCGCCGTTCAGGCTCAGGGCCTCGTAGAGAAATCGGTCGTCCCACAGCGGGGAGAACCCCATGCGCACGTAGCGGTCCCGGTCAACCCGGTTGAAGGCGCCGGCGGATTCCCGCAGGTACTCCAGCCCCACCGAGAGGTTGGGAAGGCCCTCCTCGAAAGCCCCGGTCAGGAACACCACCGCCGGCAGCCTGAAAGACAACGGCAGGCTGACCTGCCTGCGCTCGTGCAGGCCCGCGTCCAGAAGCCCTTCGTAGAAATCCTCCCGCTTGAGGCCCTCCTCGCCAAAGAGCCGGTCCAGAGGCGCCAGGTGTCGCCTGGCGAACAGCCCCTCCAACCCGCAGCCCACCACGACGTCCGCCTTGGCGCTATGGGAGGCCACCTGCCCCGCCGGGTCCGGCTGGTAGCACAGCACCACCTGGAGGTCCGGCCCAAGGGCGTTGAACAGCTCCACGTAGGCGGCCATCTCCGGGCAGCTGGTGCACAGGGTGATCAGGCGCGAGCGGAACAGCCCGCAGCCCGTCAGCAGGGCCGGGGCCGCCAGCATCCCGACGACGAGCAAGGCAGGCAGTAGACGCGAGGGGGAGCGCAGCCGGAAGGTGGTCATGACTCTGGTGGGAACCATAGAGAAGCCGGGACCCCTTGTCAATACGCGGTGGGCTGGCCGCCTCTTGAGCGGGGGCTCCCCCGATGCTACCCTGGGCCTGGATGGCTTCCCCTTTCCGCAGCTACTCCAGCTACCTCAAAGAGCGCTACGGGGCTCCGGTGCACCGGGTGGCGGTGGACGGCGGCTTCTCCTGCCCGAACCGGGGAAGCGACCGCACCGCCCCGGGCTGCGCGTACTGTGACTCCTGGGGCTCCCGGGCACCCTACCTCGCCTCCCTGGACGAAGCCCCCGGAAGGCCGTCGGGAGCGGGCGCGGACCTCGAAGCCAGGAAGGCCTCCCTGTCGCGGCAGATCGCCCGGGCCGATGCCTTCCTGAGCGCCCGGTACGGTCCCGGAGAGCGCCTGCTGTACTTCCAGGCCTTCACCGGGACCTACGGCCCGCCGGAGATCCTGCGCGAGCTGTACGACCACGCCCTGGCCCGGGGCGAGTTCCGGGAGCTCATCGTGTCCACGCGCCCGGACTGCATCGATCGGCGGGTCGCGGAGCTGCTGGCCGCCTACCGGCGACCGGACCGCGAGGTGTGGGTCGAGCTGGGCCTCCAGTCGGCCCACGACCGCACCCTGGTGCGGGTACGCCGCGGGCACACGGTTGCGCAGTTCCGGGAGGCGTTCCTTCTGCTGCGGGAGCTGGGCTTGAGGGTCGCGGTCCACGTGATCTTCGGGCTTCCGGGGGAAGGGCTGGAGGAGATCCTGGAGACCACTGGCTACCTGGCGGCGCTGGGGACCGAGGCGCTGAAGATCCACAACCTGCACGTGCCGCGCGGCTGCGCCCTGGCCGGCGAAGCCCTGGCCGGGGAGCTGACCGTCCCCTGCGACCGGCGCCACCTCCAGTACACGATGCGGGCCCTGGAGCTCCTGGACCCGCGGTGCATCATCATGCGCTTGACCTGCGACACCCCGCCCCAGCGCCTGCTCCTGCCGCGCCGATTCATGGCCAAGCCCCGTTTCTACCAGGAGCTGCGGCGACTCATGGAGAAGGAAGGCACCTGGCAGGGCCGGCTGTACCGCCCCGATCCGAAGGGTGTCTCCTGAGGATCAGGTCCCGATCGCTTCAACCGCCTCGGCGATCGTGGTGTACAGCTCCTCCAGACGGTCGACCTCCACGCTCGAATAGGCGACCCGCAGGTAGCGGTCCTGGATGGAGATCGTCCCGACCCCGCGCTCGTGCAGGAGCTTCCGGCGCAGCTCCTCCGCTCCACCGTCCTTGAGCTCGAAGGCGAGGAAGTAGCCGGAGTTGAAGGCCAGGGGCGCCAGGGGCGGAGAAAGCCGGGCCAGGATCTCCCTGGAGCGCTGGTAGCGCTCCTTCAGGACATCCAGCGCCCGCTGCTTCTCCTGCGTATAGGTCGGGCTCTTCATGGCCCGCAGCAGGAGACTCTGGGCGACCTGGCTGCAGCTGGACACGGAGGCGCGCACGGCTCCCATGAGCTTCTGGGTGAGGGCCGCGTAGTGCTCCTCCTCCAGTCCCCGGGCGCCGAAGCTCAGGAACCCCACCCGGAATCCCCACACCAGGTTCTCCTTGGTCGGGCCGTCCACCTTGGCGGCCAGGATATTCTCGTGCAGGGCCGATACCTCGGAGAACAGGGAGTGAGGGTAGGTATCCTGCTCGTAGAACAACCCGAAATACGCATCATCCAGGACCACCAGCAGGTTCGCGCCGCCCCGCGCCAGCTCCTCGAGGACCTCGCAGATTCGGGCCGCTTCCTCCCGGGAGGGGGAATAGCCCGTGGGGTTGTTCGGGAAGTTCAGGACCAGGACCGCCCGGCCGCCCTCTCCGCCCGCGCTCCGGGCCGCCCGGGCCACGGTGTCGCGCAGCCCCGAGAGATTGAGCCCCCCCTCAGGGGCAAAGAAGGGGAAGGTCTCCAGCCGGGCCTGGATCCTGCCCTCGAACACCAGGCGGTAGTTTCCCCAGAACATGTCCGGGACCACGACCACGTCCCCCGGATCGGTGAACAGGTCGGCGAGGAGCGAGATCCCGTGCGTCAGGCCCGCCACGACCACGGGGAGCGAGAACAGGCGCCCGGCCAGGGCGGGGTTTTTCTCCACCATCTCCCGCTTCCACAGCTCCCGGAGCGCAGGGTTTCCCGCGGTGGGGGCGTAGGAAAAAATCTCCTCCGGCTCCAGTGCCGGCACCAGCTCCCGGATCCCCGGGAGGCACATGGGCTGGCCGGCCTCGGTGGCCATGCCGATGGTGGCGTTCAGCCGGTGCGCGTGCTTCTTGGCCTCCGCCGACTGCGCCACGATCCCCTTGGGGAAATAGAAGCGTTTCCCGAACCCCGACAGCAGCCGCTCGACCACGGTGCCCGCGAGGCTCTCGTTCAACTGTCTGGCTAGCTCATCCATACGGCGGATCATAGGGACAAGCAGCCACCGCTGTCAACCGAACTGCCGCAGCAGGGACCGACGGTACGCCTCCTCGACCCGCCGCAGGCAATCCGCCACCTGCGCCAGGAACTGCTCGGCCGTGGCCTCCAGGCCGAACAGCCGCCTGGCCAGCGCCTCCAGGGCCGCGGGGTCCGTGGGCAGGCTGTGGGTCTGCCGGTTCTCGAAGAGCTGCAGGTAATGCTCGATTCTCCGCAGGAACAGGTAGTCCCGGCGCAGCCCCTCCACGGCCTCCCGCTGCAGCACCCCGACCTGCCCGAGGGCGTCCAGGGCTTCCAGGGTGTTTCCGCTCAGCAGGGCCGCCTGCAGGCGCGGGGCGTGGATCAGCTGCAGGCCCTGCACCAGGAACTCCACGTCCCGGATTCCCCCCGCCCCAAGCTTGATGTCGGAGCTGGACAGCAGCGAACGGGCCACGGCGCGTCGGGCGCTCCGGCGCATGCCCTCGATGGACTCGATTACCTCGGCCGGGTCGCGGGGCTCCCGCAGCAGCGCTCTGGCCTCCTGCAGGAAGCGCCGGCCGAGCTCGAGGTCCCCGGCCACCGGCCGCGCCTTGAGCAGCGCCTGCAGCTCCCACAACGAAGCGTGCTCCCGGTAGTAGCGCAGGAGGGACTCGCGGGAAGCCACGAGCTCCCCGGCCTTTCCGAAGGGTCTGAGCCGCAGGTCGACCCGGTACGCCTGCCCGTCCTCCAGGTGGTCGGCCAGGTCTGCCCGCAGGCGCTCCACGGTCCCGCGGTAGCCGCGGCCCCGCTCCTCCCCGCTGCGCCCCTCGCTCACGGCCAGGAGATCGATGTCGGAGCTGTAGTTGAGCTCCTCCCCTCCCAGCTTGCCGAAGGCCAGAATGCAGAAGCCCGCCGCGGGCGGGCCCGCCGGATCCGAGAGAATGCGGCGCAGCGAGACCTCGACGAGGGCTTGCGCCAGCGTGGACAGCTCGCTCATGATCCCGCCCATCTCCGCCCCGAGGCAGATGTCCCGTATGCCGATGCGCAGGAGCTCCCTCTTCTTGAACCGCCGCATGAGCACCCGCCAGGTCTCGTGGCTCTCGGTCTCCGCCGAAAGGGAGGCAAAGAAACCGGTCATCTCCTCCAGCCCCCGCAGCCTCTGCAGGTGCTCCGGCTGGGTGGCCCACTCGAAAAACTCGGGATAGCGGATCAAGACGTCGGACAGGTACTGGCTGCCCGCGAAGATCGTGAGCAGGATTTCCAGCCGCCGGGGCTGCGACAGGAGCAGGCGGTAGCTGGGCTCGGCCCCGCGGCTGCGCTGGAAACGCTCCCAGTTGTTCAGGGCCATGTCCGGGTCGGGTTGGTGGCGGAGCAGGTCCGTGGCCAGGACCGCCAGGCGGGCGAACTCCCCCCGCCCGGCGGCTTCCCCGGCCAGGCTCCGCAGGTTCCGGTACGCCCGGCCGGTCTCCCGAAAGCCCGCCCGGGCCAGGATCTGGTGGCGCAGCTCCTCCGGGATCTCCTCGGAGAGCACCAGGTCCGCGACACTGCCCACGGCCGCAACCGGCAGGCTGCTCCTGCCGAAGTGCTGCTCGACGAAGGCGCGCACCGCCGCGGTGTGCGTCTCGAAGTCCAGGTGCAGCTTCTGAGACGGATTCAGGTCCCCGTTTCCCCGATACCCCATGCGCCGGGCCAGGTGGGTGTACTCCGGCGAGTCCAGGGCGGGGAGGAACAGGTCGATGGCGGAACCGCGGAGCATCCGCAGGCTGTTGATGAGCACGCGCAGGAACTCGTACGCCTGCTGAAGAGCGCCCACCTCCCCGGCGGCCAGCACCCCGGCCTCGCCGAGCTCGTCGATGGCGGCCCGCAGGAAGGGGGTCCTGAGCCCGGGATGCTCCGAAGCGTGGGCCAGCTGCAGCAGCATGACCGTGTACTCCAGGTCCAGGAGCGCCCCCGGGCTGAACTTGGCGTTGAGCTCCCCGCGGCGAGTCCGCTCGTCCAGCTGCCGCCGCCGGGCCTCCAACAGCTGCGGGAGCTCGATCCTGGAGCCTGCGTAGACCATCTCGTCGCGCAGCCGCTCGACCCGGGCGCCCAGCTGGAGGTCACCCCCGATGGCCCGCAGCCGCACCAGGGCCAGCCTCTCCAGGGGATGGGCTTCGCCCTCCGGCCCGTAGTAGTTGCAGAAGCTCTCCAGGCTGCAGGCGGAGGGCCCCGAGGCTCCGTGGGGGCGCAGCCGGAGGTCCACCTGGAAAATTCCTTCTTTTTTGGCCCGGATCGCCGAGGTGGCCTCGCGGACCAGCAGCTCGAAGAACTCGGAGTTGCGGATTTTTTCCTTGCCGTCCGTGTACCCATGATCCGAGAAGACGAACAGCAGCTCGATGTCCGACGCGTAGCCCAGCTCGCCGCCTCCCAGCTTCCCCAACCCGAAGATCCCCAGAAGCGCGGGCAGCCCCGCGACCGTCCTGGGTGTCCCGTAGCGATCGGCGAGCCGCTGCCAGGCCAGCCCGGCGGCCGCCTTCACCACCTCTTCGGCCAGGCGGGTGAGTCCCTGGCTCAGCGCCCCGAACCGGGCCTGGGAGCTGAGGATGTGGTCGAGCTCCATGAGGAAGATCTCGCGGTCCTTGAAATCGTTCAAGGCGTCGACCTTTTCCTCGTAGCTGCTCACCCGGGCGAGCGCCTCCTCCAGGCGCCCGGTCAGACCGCCCGGCGGCAGGGTGAAGCGGCGCCCCCGCACGTGGGGCTCGAGGATCGGCAGGAGGGTCTCGTACTGGAGGCGGATAAAGTCTTCCCAGAGAAAGTCGCTCGCCCCCAGCAGGCGCGCCAGGTCCTGGAGAACCCTTGGGTCGGAGAGCAGCTCGGACCAACGGCCCGCGGTTGGGACCGACAGCACCGACTCCACCAGCTGCTCGAAGCGGCAGAGGGCCGCGTAGGGGTCGGGAGCGCTGCCCAGGAAATACGTGAACTGCTTGGTCAGCAGCACCGAGAGCTTGACCTGGTCGACCTCCGCCGGGTCCGACAGCGCGCGCCCCCGGGCGTCGAGAAAGGAGAACTCGTCCTCGATCCGCTCCCCGATGGTCCGGATGCGGATGTAGTCGATGAAGATGGACCGCAGCGACAGGGCCGTGCTCAGGGCGTACAGGAAGAACGGCGTGTCCTGAGCGATGACGGTCAGGAGGGTCTTGCCGCCGGTCTCCTTGGCCTCGATCTGGACCGGGTACAGCACCGTCTCCGGCGGCAGGCTTCCGACGGCGAGGGCCTGGGCCACCTGCTCGTTGACCCGGCGCCGTGCCTCCTGCAGGGCCTCGGCGGCACCGGGGCCCCCGGGCGCCGCCCGTCTCCCCGCCGTCCCCCCCTCGAGCACCCGGGCCACCTCCTGGAGGTTGCGGCTCAGACGGTTCTCCCACACCTCCAGGGGCAGGCCGTCGGACAGGGTGCCGGAGAGATGGTCGATGATGCGCCGGCGCCGCAGCGCCGGTTCCCGCCCGGTGCCCTGCAGCGGGCGCCTGCCTCGCCGCCCTGCGCCCGCGGGGTCCTCGGGGGCCGCCGCCGCGTAGGTGAACACGTCACCGGAGAGGATATGGAAGCCCGCGGCCGACAGCAGCCCGGTCAGCAGGGAGAAGAAGCCGGGGTAGTCGAACCCCAGGACCGTGCACTCCAGCACCGGTCGGCCTTCAGAATCCGCAAGCCCGGCGCCTCCCGGGCCACGCGCCGTCGAGCTGCGGTACAGGATCCGCACGGGCTCCTCGGCCGACAGCCCGGCCAGGGCCTGGAGGTGACTGCAGACGGCATCCAGGTCGAAGAGCTCGAAGTAGCGCTCATCGAGGCGGGCGACATGCTCCGCGGCCAGCTCCCGATCCGCCTCGGGACAGGCACGGCAGAGCTCTTCGAGGGTGGGCTTCATGGAAGGGGACCTACCGGGGAGGCTCCCTCGCGGGCGGGCAGCCCCGTGGAAGGGCACCCCCCGGCAGGTTCAGGGCGTCTCGCGGGGACTCCGGATGCCTCAGTCCTGAGGCTCGAAGTCCTCCTTGCCGGCGCCGCAGACCGGGCAGACCCAGTCATCGGGCAGCTTCTCGAAGGCAGTTCCGGCGGCGACTCCTCCGTCCGGATCGCCCTCGGCAGGATCGTAGACGTAGCCACAGACCGTACAGACATACTTCTTCATCGCTTCGACCCCCTGGCACAGAGAATTACTGAGGATTGCACGCAGCCCGGATCATAGCATACCGGGGAGGAGTTTGCAAAGGAAGCGCCGGCGCGCGGACCGCCTACTCGCGCTCGCCCAGACTGCGGTCGAGCATCATGAGGCCGTTGCTGGAGTCCTTGATCCTCTTGAGCCGCTCCACGATCTCGCTGGAGTTCGCCTCTTCCTCCACCTGCTCGCTGACGAACCAGTGGAGCATGACCTCGCTGGCGTAGTCGTTCTCGCTCCGGGACAGGGCCACCAGATTGTGGATCATGGCGGTGACCTTCTGCTCGTGCGCGTAGACCTCCTCGAACATGGCCAGCGGAGACTTCCACTCGGTCGGGGGTCCGTCGATCGCCTTGAGGAGCACCCTGCCGCTCCGGTCCACCAGGTGCTCGTACAGCTTCTCGGCGTGCTCGGACTCCTCGTCCGCCTGCTTCTCGAGCCAGTTGGCGAAGCCCTTCAGGTTCCAGTCCTCCGCCTGGGCCGCCATCGACAGATACAGGTAGGAGGAGTACATCTCCTTGTTGATCTGCTCGTTGATGGCGTCCTGCATTTTCTTGCTGATCATTTTCGGTTCCTTTCGCGCTTTGGCGTATGGGGCGATGCGCCCGCAGGGCCTAAAATACACACGCCCCTGGGGGCCGTCAACCGAAAACCCCGGGGCCCAGCGCCGGGGCGGTGGCGGTCGCTACTGGGCCTCCCGGCCCTCCGGGCGGCTGTCCCTGTCACTCTCGCCGTCGATCTCGCCGCCCTCGATGCGGCCCCTGCGCCTGAGCATGAAGGCCTGCTGCACGATCCGGATCAGCTGCACCGCCGCCTGGAACATGGTGCGCAGGTTCTCGTTGATCCGCTCCTCCTCGTCGTCGTCGATGAAGTCGTCCTCCATGAGGGCGTCGGTGATCGACAGGTTGAGGCGCGCCACCTCGTCGACGAGCACGGACATCTGCCGCGAGAGGGACTTGTACGAGTAGGTGGTCTTGGTGTCGGTGATGTGGGTCAGGGTCTCGATCTGGGCCACGATGTTCTTGAGCACGTGGACCATGCGCGGGTTCGGGTTCCGCTCGACCTCCAGCTTCCAGTTCTCCAGGCGGGTCAGGGTGAGGCTCAACAGGCGCTTGAGCTCCACGTTCGTGGGGATCCCCTGCGGAGCCAGATCCACCGCGGGGCTCGCGGTGGGCTTTCTGCGTTTGCCGGTTGCGGACATCGCGGTCTCTCCTTCCCGTTCCAGTACCGCTACACGTACATGCGGAACAGCTGGTCGATCAGGGGCGGGATCTCCTCCCGCCGCGGCTTCTCCCAGCGCCACACCGAACAGACCCCGAAGATCGCGCCGCGCAGGGTCTGGAGGATCATGGGAGCGCTGAATTCGCTCCTGAGCTCCCCGCCCTTGCGGGCCTGCTCGATCTCCTCGAGCATCAGGTCGTTGGCCAGGCGGTAACTGTCCATGTAGTTGTTGATGGCGGTGGAGTCCTCCCGGGATTCGGAGTCGATGAACAGCGGGAAGACCCGGGTCAGGATGATCAGCAGGATCTCGAGGTTGTCATGGTAGAACTCCAGGATGACCCGCGCCAGCTCCTTGAGCACGTCCACGTGAGACTTGTTCTCCTTGCGGATCTCGTAGATCTGCACCGAGAAATCATAGTACTCCTGGTCCAGGATGGCGTTGAGGATGTCCGGGATGCCCTTGAAGTAGTAGTACAGTGAGCTCTTGTCCATGTCCAGGGCCTGGGCAATGTCGCCCATGGTCGCGTTCTTGCCCTTCTTGATGAGCACGGACTCGGCCGTCGCAAGAATCGTCGCCTTCTTCTGCTCCAGCCTCTTCTGCTTGGATTGCGCCATGTCTTGCCTGCTCCTCGGCAGCGGGTTAGTTCAATTGTAATTTCAATTGAGATTTTAATCTACCGCAGATTCAGAGCAACCGGCAGAAGCGGCCGGTTGCGGCGCCGGGGCAGACGCCGCAACCGACCTGAGCGCCCCCTTGCGGCTGGAACGCGGCCGCCCCTACTTCTCGACCTCGCTGAGGGGGATGCCCAGGGCCTTGGCCACCCCTTCCCCGTAGGCCGGGTCGCACTTGAAGCAGTTGCCGATGTGTCGGAGCTTGATCTCTCTGGGCGCATCGCCCATGGCGCGCGCCGTATTCTCGAAGAGCACCTGCTGCTGCGCCGGGCTCATCTTGTGGAACAGGGCCCGGGGCTGGGAGAAGTAGTCATCGTCGTCCTCCCGGAAGTCCCAGTGGTCCGCGGCGCCTTCCAGGGCCAGGGGAGGCTCGCGGTGCTCGGGCTGCTCCTGCCACTCCCCGTAGCTGTTGGGCTCGTAGCCCAGGGTGCTGCCGTAGTTGCCATCCACGCGCATCTGCCCGTCGCGGTGGTAGCCGGTGACCGGGCAGCGGGGGCGGTTGACCGGGATCAGGTGGTGGTTGACCCCCAGGCGGTAGCGCTGCGCATCCCCGTAGGAGAACAGCCGGCCCTGCAGCATCCGGTCCGGCGAGAAGCCAATGCCGGGCACGATCTGAGCCGGGTTGAAGGCCGCCTGCTCCACGTCGGCGAAGTAGTTCTCGGGGTTCCTGTTCAGCTCCAGCACCCCCACGTCCATCAGGGGGTACTCCCCGTGCGGCCAGACCTTGGTCAGGTCGAAGGGATTGAAGGGGAACTTGGCCGCGTCCTTCTCGGGCACCACCTGGATCTTCATGTTCCAGCGGGGAAAATCCCCCTTCTCGATCGACTCGTACAGGTCCCGCTGGTGGCTCTCCCGGTCCCTGCCGATGATGGCCTCGGCCTCCTGGTCGGTGAGGTTCTTGATGCCCGCTTGCGTCTTGAAGTGGAACTTGACCCAGAAGCGCTCGTTCTTGGCGTTGATCAGGCTGAAGGTGTGGCTGCCGTAGCCGTTCATGTGCCGGTAGGAGTAAGGGATCCCCCGGTCGCTCATGGTGATGGTCACCTGGTGGAAGGCCTCGGGCAG
>JAFGFV010000389.1 GCA_016930895.1 Spirochaetales bacterium
CAGCTCCGGTCCGAAACCCTCGAAGCCGTGCACGCGGAGCCCCTGTGCGTTGTAAGAATCGAAGAGGGAGGCAGCCGTCGCCTCGAAGCTCCCGCGGAGCGCCGCCTCGAGGGGGGGCAGGGGGGTTCCTTCAACCTGGGTGGTCACGCTGACCAGCGCCAGGTCGCACGGGGTCTGAAAGTCCTGTTTTCGGTACAGCTCCAGCACGCTCTTGAGCAGGAACAGGGTCCCTTTGGTCCAGGCATCGACGGCGCGTTCGATGATCTCGTAGGACAGCTCGTGCAGCAGCCCCTGCTCGAGGGAAGGGCTGAGCAGGAGGATCGTCTGGTCGAGGCGCTGAAAGCGGTTGAGGGTCGACAGCAGGACGTTGCGCGTCGAGATCGGAGAGCGACGGCTCCAGTCCATCAGCAGCAGATCCTCGCTCTGGGAAACCAGGGGGCGTTCCACACTCTCCTGGTTGGAGCGGGTGGCCGCCACGCAGTACCCCTCGGCCAGATAGAGCTTGACCAGGGCTTCTCCCAGCCGGGTCTGGGCGTCTGTGATCAGGGCGACCGGCTTCACGATTGGAGATCTTATCAGTCCGCCGAGCGCGGGTCAACGCAGAGCTCTGATGGGGTGGCCCTTGACCGGGCGGCGAGGCCGCGATACGGTGAGCGGACAACCCCCCCCTGGGGGACGAGAGGTGCGACCAGCATGGAAGGCAAGGCGAGAGTCCTGATCTACGGGTTCTCGGCCGAAGAAGGGGAGCGGATCGACGCCGCCTTGAGCGCGGCGGGGGTTCCCGCGGCCGCCCGGATCCGGCCGTCCCAGGCACACGTGGTGCTGTCGGAAATCATCGAACATGACCGGGAGGGGCCGGAGGGCTTTTCCACGGTGGAGCCCCTGGTGCTCTTCTTCAACGTCTCCGAGACCGGAATCAAGACCCTGATCCCGTACATCCGCAGTCTCGACATCCCGCGCCCGATCTTTGCCGTGGTTACCGAGACTTCGTATCGGTGGACCTTCGCGGAGCTGCTCGAGCACCTCGTGGAGGAGCGGCGGGCGTTCGAGCGGCAAGTCCGGGAGCGCAAGGCCCGACAGCAGCAGAACCCGGGAGACCCGACCTCCGGGCCAGCCGGCCCCGGGCCGGGGGCAGGAGAAAGCCCGTGAAGGTGGCCCTCGCCCAGATCAACCCGGTGATCGCGGATTTCCCCGGAAACGCCGAGAAGATCCTGCGCTTTGCGGAGCAGGCCCGCATCCGGAAGGCGGAGCTCGTGGTCTTCCCGGAGCTGTCTCTGTGCGGGTATCCCCCCATGGACCTCCTGGACCAGGGCTCCTTCGTGGACGCGAACCTCAAGGGCCTGCGCTACATCCAGCAGAACAGCCCGAAAGGAATCGGGATCCTCGTGGGGTACGTGGACAGGAACCGCGGAAGCCTGGGCAAGTCCCTGGTCAACGCCGCGGTGCTGATGGAAGAGGGCAGGGTTCTGCTCACCCAGCACAAGACCCTGCTGCCGACCTACGACGTGTTCGACGAGGCGCGCTACTTCGAGCCGGCGGCAGCGCGCGAGGTGTTGCCCTACCGTGGGGAACGGATCGGGATTGCCATCTGCGAGGACATCTGGTGGGAGTCCGAGGCGGCGGCCTCGGTGCGCTACCCGGTAGACCCGGTCAAGGAGCTTCTGGACCAGGGCGCCTCCCTGCTCCTGGTGCCGTCGGCTTCTCCCTACTACGCCGGCAAGCTCCAGGTGCGCCACCGGCTGCTCTCCAGCATCGGCAGGAGCTCCGGCGTGCCCGTGGTCTACGTCAACATGGTGGGAGGCAACGACAGCCTGATCTTCGACGGCCGGTCGCTGGTGACCTCTCCCGAAGGGGCCCTGAGCTTCCTGGGCCAAGGCTTCGAGGAAGAGCTCACCGTGGTGGACACCCGGCGGCCCGGACCCGCGCTCCCTCTGGCCGTGGACCGGTACGAGGAGCTCGAGCGGGCCCTCGAGCTCGGAATCCGGGACTACCTGGCCAAGTGTGGATTCGAGCGGGTCCACCTGGGACTCTCGGGAGGCATCGACTCGGCGGTCGTGGCGGTCCTGGCCGCCCGGGCCCTCGGGCCAGAGCGGGTCGCGTCCTTCGCGCTGCCCTCCCGCTACTCGTCGGCCTCCAGCGGCAGGGACGCCGACCGGTTGGCCGCCAACCTGGGAGTGGCGTTGCACACCCTGTCCATCGAGGGGGTGTTCGCCGCCGGCCTGTCCACCCTGGCGCCCCTGTTCGGCGACCGCGCGCCGGACGTGACCGAGGAGAACCTTCAGGCCCGCATCCGGGGGCTGCTCCTCATGGCCTACGCCAACAAGTTCCGCTCCCTCCTGCTCACCACCGGCAACAAGTCCGAGCTGGCTACCGGGTACAGTACCCTGTATGGAGACATGTGCGGTGTGCTGGCGGTGATCGGCGACCTGTTCAAGACCGAGGTCTACGCCCTGGCCCACAGCCTGAACCGGAATGGTGAGCTCATTCCTGCCTCGATCATCGACAAGGCTCCCAGCGCGGAGCTGCGTCCCGACCAGACAGACCAGGACACCCTGCCCCCCTACGACACCCTGGACGGGATCCTGAGCCTGTACCTGCTCGACAACAAGACCGGGGAGGAAATCACCGCCGCCGGGTATGACGGCGCGCTGGTTCACCAGGTACTGGGCATGGTGGCCAAAGCGGAGTTCAAGCGGCGCCAGGCGCCTCCGGTGCTCAAGGTCAGCCCTCGGGCCTTCGGTACCGGTCGTCGCATCCCCATCGCCCGGCGTATCTACGAGGCCTGAGCGGCCTCGACCCAAGCGTCTGTGCCGGGGCTATCGCGCCGGGATCGAGGGCGGGAAGGCACCGGCTCCGGAAGAGCGCTCGATGGTCCGTGCCCGCGGCGCAGACGCCGGGGGCGCAGACGCCCGGGAGGTACGCGCCGAGCAGGGGGGCGGCGGACGGTTCCGCGGAAACGTCCTGGCCATCCCGGGCCGACGGGGTGGTGTGCGATTGCGGGCTGGCGGTGAGCGGGCTCCTGGAAGAGGGGTGACCGCCGCGCCTGCGGCGCTAGCCTGCAGCCCGCAGCGGCGCGTCAGCCGCCGCTGCCCGGCGTCACGCCGAGGGTCAGGGTTCCCGGATGATCCGCTGCACGTTCTCGGTGAAGGCGTGCAGCTCGAAGGGCTTGGTCATGATGTCCCGGGCGCCTTCCTCGAGAAAATCCTCGAGCGAGCCGTCGGTGGTGAAGCCGGTGATGATCAGCACCTTGACTTCGGGATTCAGCTTTTTGAGGCGATAGAAGCACTCGCGGCCGCCCATCTGGGGCATGATCATGTCCAGCACGACCAGGTCGATGAGCTTGCCGTGCTTCTTGTACAAGTTGACGGCGTCGACCCCGTTCTTGGCGGAATACACCCGGTAACCTGACTCCTCCAGGGTCCGGATCATCATTCCCTGGACCTGGACGTTGTCTTCGACCACGAGCACGCTGCCCTTGCCGGTGGTCAGATCGGGTTCATACTCCTGGACCGGTGTCTGTTCTTGGCTCTCCTCCTGCGCAGGGAGGTACACGGTGAAGGTGCTTCCAGCCCCTTCGCGGCTCTGCGCGTCGATGAACCCCTCGTGGTTCTGGACGATGCCGTAAACCACCGCCAGCCCCAGGCCCGTGCCGCCCTGTTCACCTTTGGTGGTAAAAAAGGGCTCGAAGAGCCGGTCCATGAGCTCCGCCGGGATGCCCATGCCCGTGTCTTCCACCGAGATGCAGACGTAGCTTCCCGGCCGGGCGTTGAGGTAGAGGGCAGCCGTGTGCCACTCCAGCTCGACGTTGTAGGTGCGCAGTGACAGCTCGCCCCGGGCCTTGCCCGAAGAGCCCTTCGATCCCTCGGCGCCGGCGCTCAGGATGGCATCCCGGGCGTTCATGCAGAGGTTCATGATCACCTGGCTCATCTGCGACGGGTTGGCGCGGACCCAGCGGATCTCGGGGTCCAGGCTCAGGTTGATCTTGACCTCGGGCGGAAAGGTGCGCAGGAGCAGCTTGTAGGTCTCGTCGACGATCAGGTTGGGGTTCAGGGCCTCCTTCTTGGCGGAGGCCTGTCGAGTGAACAGGCGCAGCTCCTGGGTGAGCTCTTTGCCCCGGTCGGTGGCGGTCTTGATCTGGAGGAAATCCTGGTAGAGCTTGCCGTCTTTCGGTACGTCCATCAGCGCCAGCTGGGTGTAACCGCTGATGGCGGCCAGCAGGTTGTTGAAGTCGTGCACGATCCCGCCGGCCAGCTGCCCGAGGGCGTCCATCTTCTGGGCCTGGCGGAACTGCCCCTCCAGCCGCTTGCGCTCCGTGACGTCGTAGAAGAAGGCGATGATCCCGGTGGGCTCCTTGGACTCGTCGAGGATGACCGAGGCGCTAACGGCCACCTCGAAGGGACGGCCATCCTTGCGGGAGACGGTGAGCTCTCCCTGCCAGCTGCCCTTCTGCCGGGTCATGTCCAGGATGTAGGGCCCTTCCGGGCCCAGAAGGTCGGCGACTGAGCTGCCGACCACCTCCTGCTCGTTCGGCAGCGCCCACAAGAGCAGGGCGGCGGGATTCACGTAGGTGACCCGCCCTTCCATCTCCGCGAGGACGATGCCGTTGATGGAGGTATGAATGGCGTGGTTCTTGATGTGCAGCTCCCGGCGCTGGCGCTCCAGGGCGGTGGAAAGGGCCAGGCGCAGCTGCTGCTGGTCGGTGAGAATCTGATTCTCCCGAGCCTGAACGTATCCGTCATTCAGCGCCGACAGGAAGCCATCGACGGAAATCACGGCGTCTTGTCGAACCGACACGTCCTCATGGGCCAGGGCGTTGGTAAAGAAGCTGCGCATCTGGGAACCCAAGCGGCCGAGGGCCCGATGGCTCAGGCCCTCGAGGGCAAGACCCTCGCCGTATTCCGCGGCGGCCGACAGATCACCGTTGCCGAGGAACGAAACGAAGCGATCGAGGATTTCGCTGCCGAGCTCCGCCAGGCGCCTCGGGTGGAGGGTGTAGCGGTTTTCGAACGCGTTCTGTTGGAGTATCTGCCGCACGCTCTCGGAAAGAGTTCCTGCCCCGTTCTTGAATGTCCGAACCAGGTGCTCGGCTTTGCCCTCAGCGTCGGCGTGTGAAGCTTCGGTCTTCCTTGCCATACACGACTAGTGTAGCCCGCAACTCGTTGGTTTTCCCAGCGACGCCGGCTCGGATTCCACTCCTGCGCATCGATCTGTCCCCCAAGGCCGTCCGCAGTGCGCGCTACTTGCTGAGGATAGCCCCAACCAGGTCCCCTCCGCCCATTCGCTCCTTGCCTACGGCAGTCGAGCTCTTGTCGAGACCGATCCAGTCCTCGAGCGGCAATACCCCGGGCGGCTCCAGCTTCCACTTTCCGGTAAGCTTTTTGAGGGTCTCCACATCGCGAACGGATACCGGCTGACCCACGTTCTTGTAGAACTCCAGAGTCTTCTTGGACGCTTCCGACATGGCCTTGATGTCGACATCCGACAGAAACAACCGCGAACCCGGGCTCGCCCACTCGTAGAGAATCGACAGGGCGTGGGCGATCTTGTCGTCGGTGAGGAACCAGCAGATGCCGTTGAAGCCGATGGCCGCTTTGGTCTGGCCCCGAAAAAGCTCTTTGAACTGTTCGGAGGCGAGCAGCTTCTCCGGCTCGGCGGCGTCGCATTCCACGTAGAGGGCGTTTTTTTCCCCCTTGATGAGCTCCTGGGCGTAGGCGACGGTCACCGGGTCGATGTCCGAGTAAATGACCTTGGTGCCCTTGGGCGCGATCTGGTGGATGTGGTCCACGGTAGGCAGGCCCGACGCGAAATCCACGAAGTGGGTGGCCCCCTGGTCCACAAGCCTCCGCACGGCCTCGCCCAGGAACCAGCGGATGAGTCGGAACCACTGCGGCATCTCCGGCGCGACCTGAAGCAACTGTTGCGCAGCCTGGCGGTCGATCTCGAAGTTGTGATTGCCGCCCAGGAGATAGTCGTAGATACGTCCGGCGTTGGGCCGACTGGCGTCGGCAATGCTGGGGAAATTGTTTTCAGGACTCATACTTTTTTCTCCCTGTTCTGGAGGACTGCCATAGCATAGAGGGTGAATTCCCAAAAATCAAGCGCGAAAATCCTTCGGGGCCTCTCTGATCTCTCATCTATAGGAATCGGCAGAATCGACAAACGCATGAATCTTTAAGTACGTATGATATATTCTTTGGGCGAAACTGGAAGCTCACTCCGGCTGCATGCTCGCTTCCAGGGCGGCCGGAAACTGCCGGCGCAGGCCCAGCATGGCCTGCACCTCGCGGACCAGCACGCGCGAGTCGACGGGGCCAACCGGGACCTTGGCTTCCGGGTCCGTCGAGACCCAGGCGGTCCCGATCGGTTTCTGCAGGGTGAACCCCAGCAGCTGCGGCACCAGGGCGTCGAGAACCCGCCACTCTTTGGGCCGTGCCAGACAGGTCGCGAGTCGCAGGGCCGTGTATGCCAGCTCCCAACCCCGAAACAGCAGGCGGCGCTCGCCTATCCCGCCGACCACGGCGCCGATCATCGACAGGTTCTCCGGAAGAGGCCGCGCGTTGACGCAAACCCAGGGCAGCAGCCGGCTCAGATACTCCTCCAACCCCTGCGGGCGATATCCGGACTCGAAGAGCAGGGCCGCTGCGCTGCCCTGCCGCAGGGCGGCATCCAGGCAAAGCCCATCCGTCCGCGGCGGGAAGTCGGCGCTCTGGGCGCCGGGTTCCTGTCCGTCGCCTGCAGCCGCCGCTCCGGGCACCGCGGAACCGGCCCCTGCCGCCGGGCCCCCCAGGGCCACGGCATAGGGTGCGGGCGGTTCGCCGAAGAAGCGGCGGGCCAGCGCGGCGACGGCTTTCTTGTGGGCATCCCGCCCCGA
The DNA here is from genome assembly GCA_016930895.1 of Spirochaetales bacterium. The sequence goes on from JAFGFV010000389.1 coordinate 6,872, forward strand.
GCGACGGTGCAGCCGCACGAACAGCTCGATC
>JAFGFV010000390.1 GCA_016930895.1 Spirochaetales bacterium
CGCCGAAAGCGAGGCTTGATGGCCAAACCGAAAAAGGACCGAAGGGTTGAGTCGCCCCCCGCGGTCGTGTACTTCAAGCCTCAGGGTATCCCGATGGTTCAGCTAAGCCAGGTGGTCCTTCACGTAGACGAGTACGAAGCCATTCGCCTGGTCGACCGGGAGAAGCTCGACCAGGAGCAGGCAGCCGAGCGCATGGAGGTATCCCGGGCTACCTGTGCCCGGATTCTCGAAAGCGCTCATCACAAGATCGCCGAGGCCCTGGTCCAGGGCAAAGCGATCCGGATCGAAGGCGGCAGCTTCATCCTGGGAGTCAATCGCTACCGGTGCCTGGACTGCGGTGCCGTGTGGGAGCAGGAGCTCTCCCCGGAGCACCAGCCGGACTCTCCGGTGGCGTGCCCCCGCTGCAAGAGCACCCGCGTGCTCGACTTTGCCCGCCAGGCGGGGTGGCGGCCGGGATCTCCCTGGGAGGCTGGCGGGACCGCCGGCCCGGCGGGCCGGGGCCGCCAAGGAAATCTTGAGGTGTGGGGCGGGGCCTGACCCTGCCTCACGGAGACAACAGAGCAGCAATCCCTTGGAAGAGGAGGCAAGCAATGCCACGAGGAGACAGAACGGGACCCACGGGAATGGGACCCATGACGGGGCGCGGCGCCGGCTACGGCGGCGGGTATGGCGCGCCGGGCTTCACGAACCCCGGCTACGGCGGGCGGGGAATGGGATGGGGCGCGGGGGGCGGCGGACGCGGTCACCGCAATCGGTACTACGCCACGGGGCTGACCGGCTGGCAGCGGGCGGGGATGGGCTGGCCGGGGAATCAGGGGACCGCCCCGGGGCCGTATCCACCTGGAGATGCACCCGGTTACCCGCCTGCCGACCCGTACGCCTATCCTCCCGCCGACGGCGGATACAGCCGCGATCAGGAACTGCAGATGCTGCGCGATCAGATCAGGGCCATGGAAGAAGGCCTCAAGGCCGCCCAGGAACGGATCGTGGAGCTCGAGGACGAGTCCAATGAGAAGGGAGCACGCTCATGATCATCGCCGTAAGCAGCATAGGAACCGACCTCAACGCGCCGGTCGATCCCCGCTTTGGCCGCTGCCGGTATTTCGTGTTCTTCGACAACGACACTCAGAAGGTTGAAGCCGAAGTCAACGCCGCCGGGCAGGCCGGCGGTGGCGCCGGCGTCCAGGCGGCCCAGCAGGTAGCCAACAAGGGAGCCGAAGTCATACTCACCGGCAACGTGGGCCCAAACGCCCACCAGGCCCTTTCGGCCGCCGAGATCGGCATCTACACCGCGGTGTCGGGCTCGGTCAAGGACGCCATCGATTCGTACCTGAGCGGCAAGCTCACCGCCGCCGGCGGTGCCACGGTGCCGCCCCATCACGGAATGCGCAGCGGCCCGGGAGGTGCGTGATGCCAGGACGTGACGGGCGCGGACCGGCCGGACCCGGCAGAGGCGCCGGTCGGGGACAAGGCGGACAGGGTGCGGGGGGCTCGGGACCGGGCGGACGTCCCGGCGCGGGACCCTCCGGTGAGTGCGTATGCCCCTCCTGCGGGACCCGGGCCCCGCACCAGGCAGGCACTCCCTGCCGCGATCTCAAATGCCCCAAGTGCGGCACGGTGATGGTCCGGTCCTGACGGAACCCTCATGCCGACCTACGATTACCTCTGCGAGAGCTGCGGGCACCGCTTCGAGCACTTCCAGGGAATCAACGCAGCGCCCCTGGAGCACTGCCCGAGCTGCGGCGGGAAGCTCCGGCGCCTGATCGGCGCCGGAGCGGGCTTCCTGACCAAGGGCGGCACCTCCTCCTCGGGATGGGAGCGGCTGTCCCGCTGCGGGCACGACGCGCCCTGCTGCGGACGTGCCCAACCGTGCGATTCTCCAGGCTGCGAACGGTGAGGAGCTTATGGATTTCCTGAAGATGACGATTGCCAGCGGAAAAGGCGGGACCGGCAAGACCACGGTGGCCGTGAGCATGGCCTACAGCCTGGCGGCCGCCGGGAAGGCGGTGGCGCTCCTGGACTGCGACGTGGAGGAGCCAAACGATCACCTGTTCGTCCGGCCTTCCGTCGAGGAAAACCACGAGGTCAAGGCCCTCAAGCCGGTGCTGGACCAGGAGCGCTGCACGTTCTGCGGCCGCTGTGTGAAGGCCTGCAACTTCAACGCTCTGGCCCTCATGAAGACCAAGCTCCTGATCTTCCCGGAGCTCTGCCATGCCTGCGGCGTGTGCACCGAGATATGCCCGGTGCAGGCCCTGCGGGAAGAGCCGTTCGTCATCGGCACGGTCCGCATCGGCAGCGCGGCGGAGAGCTTCCCTGAGGCTCCGTTTGCTTTCGCCGACGGCACCCTCGCGGTGGGGGAGAGCCTGGCGCCGGCGGTGGTGCGGGCGGTCAAGGACCTCGCCATCGGGCACGCGGAGCGGTCGGGCGCCCCTTCTTCCCCCGAGACGGTGATCTTGACCGACGCCTCCCCGGGTACCGCTTGCCCGGTGGTCGCCGCCATGAACGGCAGCGACGTGGTCCTCCTGGTCACCGAGCCGACCCCCTTCGGCCTTCACGACCTGAAACTGGCGGCGTCGCTGAGCCTGCAGATGGGCATCCCCACCGGAGTCGTGATCAACCGCTCAGTCCAAAGGGACGAGATGATCGAGGAGTACTGTCGGGAGGTCGGAATCCCGATTCTCGGACGCATCCCCTTTCGGCGCAGCTACGCCGAGGCGTATTCCACCGGGGCGGTGCTCGCCCGGGAGGATCCCTCGCTCCAGGGAACGATCCGGCAGATCTTCGACCGCGCGAGGGAGCTCGTGGGCCGTGAGGTGCCCCCGGCCCCCCCCGTGGAGACCTGGGCCGCAACGGCGCCCGCCGAGGCGGCGCCCTCGGGCCGGGCTCCAGACCACGCCGCAGTCATCCACGACATCGGCGTCATCAGCGGCAAGGGAGGGACCGGCAAGACCACGGTGACGGCCTCCCTGGCGGTGCTGACCCGGGACAAGATCCTGGCCGACACCGACGTCGATGCCGCGGACCTGCACCTGGTGCTGCACCCGGCGATCCTGGAGACCGCTCCCTTCAGCGGCGGCAAGGCGTACAGGATCGATCCGGAACACTGCGTGGCCTGCGGCCTCTGCGAGGAGAAATGCCACTTCCAGGCGATCTCCCACGAGGAGGTGGCCGGGAAGACGCTCTACCAGATCGACCCGGTGGCCTGTGAGGCCTGCGGGATGTGCCGGCTCGTGTGCCCGGCCGCCGCGGTGCTGGCCGAAGACGCGGTCAACGGCACCACCTTCATCTCCGAAACCCCTTACGGCCCGATGGTGCACGCTCGACTGGGGATCGGGGAGGAGAACTCCGGCAAGCTGGTCACCGAGGTGCGGCGCCGGGCCGCGGAGCTCGCCGAGCGTTCATCGGCGAGGCTCGTGCTGGCCGACGGCCCGCCGGGGGTAGGGTGTCCCGTGATCGCCTCGATCACGAACCTGGACCGGGTCCTGGTGGTCACGGAACCGACGGTCTCGGGAGTGCACGACCTCGAGCGGGTTCTCGATCTGGCCAACCACTTCGGGATTCCGGCCTGGGTCGTCATCAACAAGGCGGACCTGAATCCGGAACAGGCCGGCCGCATCGAAACCATCGCCGCCGAGCGGGGGGCCCGGGTCATCGGCACCCTTCCCTTCGACGACAACGTCTATGAAGCCTTGATGGCCGGCAAGACGGTGGTCGAGTTCGGGGACGGCCCGGCTACGGAAGCCCTGCGCAAGATCTCCGCCGTGGTGCTCCAGGAGCTGCGCGGCGCGTAGAGCTCCCCGTGCCTGCCGGTTCCGCGGCGGCGGCGGAACCGGCAGGCACGGAAGGAGGAGCTGATGCCCACAGGAGCGCAACGCCCCGAAACCGCGCACCCGACCAACGGGTGTACAGACGAGAGCTGGGCGCCACTGGGCCCGGAGGATCTGGATCAGCTGCGCCGCGCCCTGGCTCGCCTGCGCGTTCAGGGGGGCCCGCTCTGGTCGCACGAGCAGCTGCTGGCAGCGCTGGAGGACACCCCGCCGAAGGGTGGGCTCCCTCCCGGCCCCCGGCCGGGCTCAGCTTTGGCATCCTTTGTGGATCATGTCTTGGAGCTCCTGCTCCTGCCGGGCACCGGTGCTGCAATGGTGCTCCGCCCCGGGATCGGTCGCACCTGCGCGGTGCTCCTGCCGGAAACCGGCGAGAACATTCGCAGCCTCGGCGAAGCAGAGCTCCTCTCACTCTACGAGCAGGCCTTCCTCTCTCCCGATGCCGACACCCAAAAGGCCATGATACGGCTGGATTTCCTGAGCCTGTACGACCGGGGGAGCCGGGTCGGCGGGGTTCAGCAGATCGGTCGGGGTCTGGAGGTCCTGCTCCAGCGCAGCTGCAAGCGCGCGGCGAACGCCGAACGCACGCTGCTCGCGCTCCTCGAAGCGCCAGCCCGGCGCGGCCGGAGCGTGCTGGTCGATCCCGCGCATTTTCGCGAGCCCGGTTCGCTGGCGGAGAGAGTGCGGATGGCCCTTGCGATCCTCGACGAGCTGCCGGCCCGCGCGTCCGCGCGGGACTGTGCCCACCGCCTGGGCGCGCTCGGCTTGAGACCCGGCTGGGGCAGAGCGCCAGCCGCCATACGTGAGAGCCTCGAACGGGTCGCCGGGCTCCTGGAGGCGCCGACACCCGCGAAGCTGAAGGAGCTCCTCGGGAGGCTCCCGCTGGTGGAACGGGTCGTGATCGTGTCCCCCCACGGCTGGTTCGGCCAGGAGGGGGTGCTGGGCCGGCCCGACACGGGCGGCCAGATCGTGTACATCCTGGACCAGGTGCGGGGACTCGAGGAGGCGCTGAGGACCCGCCTCGAGGAGGCCGGCCTCCAGGCCGAACCCCGGGTCGTGGTGCTGACCCGCCAGATTCCCGAAAGCGAAGGGACTTCCTGCGGCGAGGCACGGGAGCCGATCCGCGGGACCCGCGCCGGCATGATCCTGCGCCTGCCGTTCCTGGACGAGCGCGGCCGGCGCATGCGCCGGTGGATCTCCCGCTTCGAGGTCTGGCCGTACCTGCCGGGGTTCGCCGAGCGAGCAGTGGGAGAGTTGCGGCGGGAGCTGGGTGGAGAGCCGGACCTGATCATCGGCAACTACTCCGACGGCAACCTGGTGGCGGTCCTGCTCGCCGAGCGCTTCGGTTGCGCCCTCTGCACCATCGCCCACGCCCTGGAGAAGACCAAGTACCCCCAGGCGGACCTGAGGTGGGGGCAGTACGAAGCGCAGTACCATTTCTCCGTCCAGCTGCTGGCGGACCTGGTGGCCATGAACGCCGCCGACTTCGTGGTCGCCAGCACCTACCAGGAAATCGCGGGAGACGAGCGCTCACCGGGGCAGTACGAAGCCCACGGAAGCTTCACCCTCCCGGGGCTGTATCGTGTCTCCGGGGGCACCGATCCCCTTCTCGACAAGTTCAATATCGTTCCCCCGGGAGTCGATGAGCGGGTGTTCTTTCCCTACACCCGCTCGGAGGCTCGCGATTCGGAGCTCCGCCGGAAAGTCGAGCACTTGCTCTTCGAGGCGGCCGGGGAAGAGATCCTCGGGACGCTGACGGAACCGGGCAGGCGGCCCCTTCTGACCCTGGCGCGCCTGGACCGAACCAAGAACATCGCGGGGCTCGTGGAGCAGTTCGGCGCCTGCGAACCCCTGCGGCAGCGCTGCAACCTGGTGGTGATCGCCGGCAAGGTCGACGCCGCCGGGGCCGCGGACGCCGAGGAGCGCGCCGAGATCCGGCGGGTGCACGCCCTGATCGAGCGCTACGCCTTGGCCGACCGCATCCGCTGGCTGGGAATCCACCTGTCCAAGGATGAAACCGGCGAGGTCTATCGAGTGGTGGCCGATCGCGGGGGGCTGTTCGTGCAACCAGCCCTGTACGAGGCCTTCGGCCTCACCGTCCTGGAAGCCATGGCCAGCGGCCTGCCCACCTTCGCGACCCGCTACGGGGGACCGTCGGAAATCATCCAGGACGGGGTCAACGGCCGTCTGGTCGATCCCAAAGCGGAAACCGGGATCAGCGGCCCCCTGCTGTCCTTCCTCGATCAGCTCGAGGAACGCCCCGGCGCCTGGGCACAGCTGTCAGAAGCCGGGATCGAGCGCATCCAGGAGCGCTTCACCTGGGGGCGCTACAGCCGCCACCTCCTGGA
>JAFGFV010000391.1 GCA_016930895.1 Spirochaetales bacterium
AGCACGTCTTCGTCCTGATGCTGGCGCCCCTGATCACCCCGATCATCTTCGCGAGCGTGTTCCAGTGGGACATCAACATCACGGCGTACCTCGTCATGATCATGATCGTCGGGGCGGGGATCGAGACCCTGATCCAGGCCAGGGTTCTGAAGCTGCCGGTGGCGCAGGCGCAGCACATCGTGTTCATCGCCGCCATGATCTCGGCGATCTTTGCCCTGGGCCCGATCCCGGTCTGGATCGGCTTGGTGATCGTGAGCGGTGTGACGATCCTGCTGGTGATACCGTTCCGCAAGGGACTGATCGGCCGGCTCCTGCCCTACATGGCCACGCCGGTGGTGATCGGCCCCCTGTTCATCGTCATGGGGGTCAGCCTGATCAAGGCGGCGAGCCTCGACCTGATCTTTCCGCCCACCCCCGACGGGGTGTTCATCGACGCGGGCAATTCCATCCTGGCGCTGATCGCCATCGCGGTCCCGCTGCTGATCTCCCTGCTCGTGCCCAAGGGGATCGGGCGGTACGCCTGCATCCTCTGGGGCGTGCTGGCCGCCACCATCGTGGCGATCTTCATGGGCCGGGTCGATTTCGCCCGGGTGGCCGCGGCGCCGTGGTTCATGGCGCCCAAGTTCTTTACCCGGATCTTCGAGGGCAACATGGGGAGGCCCGTAACCATCGGCTGGAACTTCCTGCCCGCGGTCCTGATCCTGTTCGTGGCCGAGATCAGCAACGTTACCGACACCATCGGCTGCTACCAGGCCACAGCCAAGCTGGTGGGGCAGCAGCTCACCCCGGAGAGGACCAACAAGGGGCTGTTCGTCGAGACCTCGGCGTCCCTGGTGACCACCCTGTTCGGCAACATCCCCTGCACCTCCTTCAGCCAGAACCTCGGGGTCCTGTCACTGTCCCGGGTGGGGGCCAAGTCGATCATGGTGGCTGGCGGCATCATCATGATCCTGGTGGGGGTCGTGTACAAGGTGGCGGTCTTCTTTGCCGTGATCCCCTGGGCGATCTACGGCGGGGCCATGGTCGTGCTCCTGGGCACGATCACCTTCGTCGGGATCCAGATGATCCTGGCCATGGAGATGACCGAAACCAAGAAGCTGATCGCCGGGTTCTCGATGATCGTCGGGATTGCGTTCTCCTTCATGCCCCAGGCCGTGACGCAGACCCTTCCCCAGATCCTGCAGTTCTTCGTCGGAAACCCGATCGGTTCGACGGTGATCCTCGCGATCGTCCTGAACCTGATCTTCGTGGTGGGCCTGAAGAGCCCGGGCAAGTAGAGCGGCATCCCGCGGAGCCGCTGCGACCTCATCGCACAAAAGTCTCGAGAGGCTTATCAGTCCCCCGCCGCCGCCGGCGGGGGACGTTTCGCAAGGGGGGGTTACACCAGGACCCTGGCGTCCAGGACCATGGCTCCCTTTTCGAACACGGCGATGGGATTGATGTCGATCTCGGTGATCGCCGGGTTGTCCTCGACCAGGGCGGCGGTCTTGACCAGGCAGTCGATCACCGCCTCGATGTCCTTGGGCGCCTGGCCCCGGATTCCGCTCAGGAGCTTGTAGCTCTTGGTCTCGGCGATCAGCGCCGCGGCATCCTCGCGGGTAACGGGAAGCACCCGGAAGGCGACGTCCTTGATCAGCTCCACGAAGATCCCGCCCAGACCGAACATGAGGGCATGCCCGAACTGGGGGTCCTTGACGACGCCGATGATGCACTCCAGGGAGGGGGGTGCCTGCTCGCAGAGCAGGAACCCCTCCGGGGAGGGCTCCGCTCCGCAGGCAGCGAGGGCCTGCGAGACCTCTCCCCATGCCCTGTGCACGTCCTCTGCGCCGTGGAGGCCGGTCTTGACTCCGCCGATCTCCGACTTGTGCACGACCTCCCTGGAAACGACCTTGAGCACCACCGGGTAACCGATCCGCTCGGCGGCCGCCACCGCCTCCGGCGATGTCCGGGCCAGCTCGTGCCTCGGCACGGGCAGGCCGTACGCCGCCAGCAGCGCGAGGGCTTCCGGCTCCAGGAGGTTTCGCCGTTCCGTGACCGCGCGCTCTATGATCTCATGCATTCTCGGACTCTTTACCCAGCCTGAAGGCTTCCAGATTCGCGTCCAGAAACCTGGAAGGCACTCTTCGCTTGATCGCCTGCAGCAGGGTCTCCTCCCCGAATGGCAGAAGCCCGCTGCGATACGCCGCTCCAAGCATCACGATGTTCAGGGCCTTGGGCGTTCCCGCCTGCGCTGCCAGGCTATTGCCGGACACCACTGTCACCGAGGCGCCCAGCTGCTCCAGGGCCGTCTTGATCTGGCCGATCTCCGGATAGCGCACCGCCCCGGTCTTGACATCCACCGGCGGGATCTTCTCGTCGTTCAGGATTACGATGCCGCCCTTGCGGATGTACTCGACCCCGATTCTCAGCCCTTCCAGGGGCTCCATGGCGATCACCAGGTCCGCCTGCCCCCGGCCCACGAGGGGGCCGTACACCTGGCTTCCGAACCTCACGTGGGAAGCCACGGCGCCTCCGCGCATGGCGGCGCCGAAGGTCTCGCCCACCCGGACGTTCATCTTTTTCCCGTCCGGAGACTGCGACCCGGCCATGATGGCGGCTTCCGCCAGGATGTGGGAGGCGAGGATGCTGCCCTGTCCGCCGACTCCCGCCACGATGATGTCTACGCTCATGCTTGGGCTCCTTCGACCTTGATCGCGCCGTAGGGACATACCTGCGCGCACAGGCCGCAATCGACGCAGTTGATCTCGTCGATCCTGGCCTTCTTGCTGCCTCTGTCGAACATGACGGCCGGACAGCCCAGCTGAACGCACAAGGTGCAGCCGGTGCAAACCTCCTCGTCGACTCGGGTGGCCGCCGCGCCCTTCCTGGGGGCCCTGCGCAGAACCTGCAGCATGCACTCCCCGTTGAGGACCACCACGGAAGGCCCGGCGAAATCCAGGGC
>JAFGFV010000392.1 GCA_016930895.1 Spirochaetales bacterium
CTCCTTCGCGGGGTCAAGCTGTCGTTCTTCCAGGTTCCCGAGCCGTTCGTCTTCCCCACGACCCCCTACGCCTTCTTCCGGGTCGCAGACGTCCCGGATATTGCGCTGATGAAGCTGGTGGCGGTCGCAAACCGCGGCAGCCGCAAGGACTTCGCCGACCTGTACTGCCTGTTCCGTCGAGGTCTCAGCCTCCAGGAGTGTCTGGAGCTCCTGCCACGCAAGTATGGGGAAGGCGCCGTAAATGACTACCAGGTCCTGCAGAGCCTGACCTGGTTCGAGGACGCCGAGCAGGAACCCCTGCCGCGGATGCTCGAACCCTTTTCGTGGGAGGAGTGCAAGGCCTTTTTCGTACGGGAGGTGCACACGCTGCTGCTTCCGCCCTGAGGGATCAGCCCCCTTCGGACGGCTCCTTGGCGAACATCCCCACCAGGGAGTCGTACAGACCTACGTACTTGCGGAAGTGCTCGGTGTAGCGGTCGGTGTTCTCGACGTCAGGCTCGAAGCGGCCCTTGACCTGGATCATCTGCTCGACCGCCCCCTCGAGGCTCTTGAACATCCCCACCCCCTTGCCCGCCAGGATGGCCGCGCCCAGGCAGGCGGCCTCCTCGTTCTCCATGGTCAGCACCGGCCGTCCGGTCAGGTCGGCCTTGATCTGGTTCCAGACCGCGCTCCGGGACCCTCCGCCCAGGCAGCGGATCTCGCCGACCGGGATGCCGAGCTCCTCCACGACCTCGATGTTGCGCCGGACGATGCAGGCCACCGCCTCGAGGATCGCGCGGGCAAAGTGCGCGCGGGTGTGGCGCATGGTGATGCCGTAGAAGACCCCTTTGGCCTTGGGATTGGCCTCGGGAGCCATGGCTCCCTGCAGGTGCGGCAGCATGACCAGCCCGTCGGCCCCTGCCGCCACGGCGGCGGCCTCCTGGCCGATAAGGTCGTAGGGGTCCGCAGCGAGCAGGCCGGCGACCTGGACCTCCGCCTGGCAGAACATGTCCCGGAACCACTTGAGCACCATCCCGCCCGTGGTGAAGGTGTGGGCCATGTACGTGTCGATAATGCCGTGATAGTGGCACGGCATCCGGCCCTTCGGGTCGATGATCGGGTGATCCACCGTGGCGCAGATGGCCAGCGCCGCACCCGTGTTCTCCGAAAACACCCCAGGCCTGATGTTCCCCACTCCGATGGCACCGGCGGCCTGATCCAGAGCCCCCGTGCACACGATCGTGTCCGCAGACAGGCCCAGCTCGGCGGCCACGGCAGGGAGGAGTGGCCCCACCGGCTCCCCGGACTCCAGGATCTCCGGAAGCTGCGCCTCCTGGATTCCCAGCCGCTCGAGCATCGGCCTCCAGTATTCCTTCCGGTTGATGTCCCAGTACACGGTCGAGCACAGCAGGGAGCCCTCGGCCACGCAGCGCCCGGTCATCCGCAGGATGAAGTAATCCTCGATGAGCAGGATCTTGGCCGTCTGCCTGAACACATCCGGCTCGTTGGCCCGCACCCATGCTACTTTTGCGGCCGGCCAAGTGGGCACGATGCTCACCTGACCAGTGGTTCGATAGGTCAGCTCTTCCCCGAACTCCCCGTTTAGGGCCTCCGCCTCCTTCTGGGCCCGGTTGTCCAGCCACACGATGGCGTTACGCAGAGCTCTCCCGTCGGCCCCTGCAAAAATCAGGGTCTCCCCCTGGGCCGAGATGCCAAGGGCGCGAATGCTGGCGGCCTTGGCCTTGGAACGTGCCTTGACCTCGGCCACTCCGGCCCGAAAGGCCTGCCAGTAGGTCTCCACGGGAAGCTCCACGGACAGGGTCGTGGGAGTGAGCAGGGTGTACTCTTGGGTCGACTTGGCCACCACCCGCCCTGCAGAGTCGAACAGGGCCACCTTGATCGCCGTGGTGCCCAGGTCGACGCTGATGATGTTGTCCATTGCGTCCGGCTCTCCTTCGTCGCCGCCCTACTCGCTCGGCGCCATGCTCCAGCTGATCACCGCCTTGTCCTCCCCGACGTTGATCAGGGTGTGCGGCACCCCTTCGGGCATGAGGATGATGTCCTCTTCGTGGAGCTCGAAGTACTGATCCCGGTCTGGGACATGGAGCAGGACGTGACCCCGGGACACGAAAAAGATCTCGTGGGAATCCTTGTGCCCCTTGTCCACGGTACCGCGCTGCCCCGGCAGGAGCGTGGACGTGCCGAAGGTGATCTTACCGGTCTTGAGGTACTCCCGGCAGTGTTCGTCTCCCTCCATGAAGCTGCGGCTTTCGGATTTTCGCACGACCTTGATCTCCATCGCGGTTTCCTCCTCGAGTGTTCGCGCGGCGCGCTATTTCTCCAGGTACGCCAGCACGCTGGCCATCTGTTCCCGGAAACTCCCCCCGGGGACGAACTTCTTGTCGAAAAACGCGCTGCCGATGGTGAAGGCCCAGGGGTCGATCTTCTTGACCGCGTCCAGACGGGGGAAGCCGTCGATGCTCCCGGCCAGGACCACCGGCACGCCGACTCCCCGGACGAACTCCGCGGCCAGCCGTTCGGCATCCCCGGTGTACCGGTACGCCAACAGATCGAAACCTTCGACCCCCTTGGCGGCCATGTCCCTGGCGTCGTCGATGATCTCCCGGATATCCCCCTCCAGGATGCTCGGGTGCCCGCTCACCTTGCCGCAGAAGGGGAAAAACTTGGTCGCCTTTCCCTTCATGAGCTCGAACACGGAAGGGTAGAAGACCGTGCCCATCAGGTAGTCGAAGCCGCACTCGAGGGCCAGCTCGGCGCCGGCCAAGCATTCCGGTTCGGTCAAGGTAACGATCTCCAGGAAGGTCGTCTTTCCCTTGTCCCTCATGCGGCGAACGAGCTCCTTCATGCGATCCTGGGGCAGCCCAACATCCTTGAACCCCCAGAACTCGTCAGGCAGATCCGCGCACTGGTCGAACACCTCGAAGGCATCCTGCACGGTCTCGTCGTTGTAGGTCAGCATCGTGATCAATTTCGGCGCCATGGTTCCCGTCTCCTCGTCGTGTCTGATTTACTCGCGCTCTGGCAGGATAGCGGCCCGCCATCCGATCGTCAACCGGGCCGGGTGTCCGCACCGGGGGTCCAGACCCCCTCGAGGTACTCGCGGTACTGGGCCAGCTGCGCCGCGGTGACTGCCGGGCTCCAACCCAGCAGTCCGGCCAGCTCCTCAGAAACTTGAGGGGCCACGTCCAGCCCCTGGTGTTCCATGAACCGCAGCGGGGTCCTCCTGATCAGGAAGTCGCCCAGAGTGCAGCACATCTCCCTCTCCACCGCATGGCGGATCTCGGCCAGCACCACCGGGCGGCCCGCCCCCAACCGTTCGCCCAGCTGCGGGGCCCGTCGTATCAGTTCGAGGACCTCGCCCGCGGCGATACCGTAGGCCTCACAGAGGTGCAGGCAGCAATCGGCGGCCAGATCCGAGCGCCGCACCGCCTCCGCTGCCGCTCCGGACAGCCACTCCTCGCTCTCCCCGGCCCGGCCCTCCAACGCCGGCGCCCCGTGATACCGGCGCTCCACGGTCGAACAAGGGGCCACCTTCCCCACGACCCCGCGCTCCCGGAGCGAGGCCACCACCGCGTCGACCATCTGCTCGGCCATGAGCCGGAAGGTCGTGTACTTCCCGCCGGCGATGGCCCAGATACCCGCGGGTGTCCGCCAGATACGGTGGGTGCGGCTGGTGTCGCTCTCACTGATCTGCTGCCCCGGCTCCGTCTTGGGCCGCACCAGGGGACGGACCCCGGAGTAGCAGGCCACGATATCCTTCTCCGCGAATACCCCGGGAAACAGCGACTGCAGGATCTCGAGGTTGTAGCGCACGTCCTCACCGGCCACGGGGACCCGGTCGAGGTCGCCGTATCCCCTGACCGGATAGTCGGTGTCGGTGGTCCCCATGGCCAGGTATTCCTGGAACAGCGGAACCACGAAGGTCAGGATGTTGCCGCCCATGGGGATGGTCAGGGCCTTGCCCCCGGTCAGCCGGCTGCGGAACACCAGATGCACCCCCTTGGAGGGTCGCAGCACCGGCTCCCGTGTACCTCCGGGCTCCAACCCCAGCAACAGGTCCGTGTAGACCCCGGCCGCGGACACGACCGCCTTCGCGGCAACCGAGTGCTCGGCGCCGCCGCCTGTGGGGGCCTCGTCCCTGAAGCGCGCCCCCACCACCCGCCCCTGCCGGTCGGTCAGGAACCCGATCACCGGGGCGTGGTTCAACACCCGGGCCCCGGCTTCCGCCGCGCTGTGGATCACCTCGACGGTCAGGCGGGCATCGTCCATGACGCCGTCCCAGTAGGAGCCCACCATGCGCAGAGGAGCGCGCAGAGCCGGCAGCTCCCTCGCTATCCGAGCGGGATCCAGCAGACGGTGGGGGCTGGCGTTGCGATAGTCCGCCAGCTCGTCGTAGCGGGCCAGAATCCCGGGAAGAGAGTCGAGACCGTACTCGGGAGTGTCGTCGTAGACCGGGACGTAGTACTCCAAAGGGCGCGCCAAATGGCCCCCGGCGCGGAACATGCGCTGCCGCTCCACGCTGGCTTCCCGGACCAGCTCCGGATCCCCGAACATGTATCGCAGCCCCGCGTGGACCATCTTCGAGCTGACGCCGCTCGTGCCGGCGCCGAAATCCGTGCGCTCCAGCAGAGCGACACTGAGGCCACGCAGCGCAGCGTCCCAGGCGATGCCCGCCCCCGTGATCCCGCCGCCAATCACGAGAACATCGAACTGTCCACCGCTCAAGGCCGCCAGATGATTCGAGCGATTCATGTCCATCGAAGGGCCGCTCAATCGTACAAACCTTCGCTCATCGGCCGCATGCGCACCAGGGAAATCCTGGTCTTCTCCGGTTGAGTCACGGAGAAGACGACCGCCTCGGCTACGTCCTCCGGCTCGATGAAGGTCGCCAGGTTTTCGTCCCGGGGGGTCCGCCCGGTGCCGAAGGCGTGCTCAGTATTGACCCCGCCGGGGGCTATCACGCTCACCTTGACCCCCCGGGGGTTGACCTCCCGCTCGAGCGCCTTGGCAAATCCCAACTGGGCATGCTTGGAGGCGCAGTATGCCGTCTCCCCCGGGTACCCATACAGGCCGGAGACCGAGGCAACGAACACCACCCACCCCTCCCCTCGCTCGAGCATCCCGGGGAGAAAGGCCTTGGTGAACAGGAAGCTCGAGCGCATGTTCGTGTTCATCATCCAGTCGTAGTCCTCGAGCGAGATCTCCTCGAAGGGCGCATACTTGGCAATTCCGACGTTGTTGACCAGCACGTCCACATGCCCGAGATTGGCCAGAACCTCGTCGCGGATCCTGGCCACATCCCCGGCCTCCACTGCGTCTCCCGTCGACGCCAGGGCCTCGACCCCCAAGCTCCGGATCTCCCGGGCTACCTGTTCAAGGGGATCACGGCTACGGGCGGTGACTGCCACCGATGCGCCCTCCCGGGCCAGCGCCAGAGCCGCCGCCCGTCCGATCCCCTTGCTGGCCCCCGTGACCAGCGCGATCTTTCCCCGCAATCGTTTTGGCATCCGTGTCTCCTCCGTCGTCCGAGCTGCACGCCAACCGTGCAGCAGGCTTGCACGCTCCAGCCCCTGTCGCTGCCCCCCGTCGGCCTTCCTCGCGCCGGCTGCAGACTACACAATCCCACGGCTGCCGGTCAATTCAGAAGCCCGTCCATGAGTGCTCCGGCCGTCAGGAAGCCGCTGTCTGCCGCCAAGTCCAGGAAGGTGAAGCGGTCGCGGATCTCCCGCGCCTGCCGGATCGCCCGCCGATAGAACGCCGCCGGCCAGCCGAGCTCAATGGGTCGGCGCGGCGCCCCGACCGCCGCCAGAATGGCGTCCATCCGTTCGGGGTCCATCACCACTTCCCGCAGTCGATTCCGGATCGAGTCCCAGCGTTCCTCCAAACGTGCGTTGAGCTCCGCGGCCCCGCGGTCATCCAAGCGCTTGCGTGTGAATTCGCCCCAGAAGGAAGCCCCCAGGGCTGGGCCGTAGCGCCTTTGGAAGTCCCGCTCGTTCAGCCTGCAGGGCGCCACGCGGAGATGCCGGGCTTCGAGCACCGCTGCCTGGAGACGCGCCATGGTGAGAGAGGTAACGGCGACCTGCTCCCCGTGATGGCTTTCAGGCCACTCCGGACGGCCGAACATGTCGATATAGTGGCTGATCAGGTGCTCGCCCTGGCTGGCGGGCTGGCTGCCACCGCACAAGGTCATCCCGAGACCGGACAGGGTCAGCACCCGGACCAGGCTTTCCATGGCCCGAAGGTCCCCCGAGACGAGGCGGCTCGGAGATTCCAGGAGAGCGGCCTCCTCCGCGTCAAGAAGCGCGAAGGGCAGCTCCCGATACTCCGTGCCGAGCAGCAGGTGGGACAGCAGCCAGTCTGCCTGGGCAGTGGGCCGGCTCAGGCTGTCCCCGAGGCCCGCACGGATCAACCGGGAAGGGGCCGCGCTCAGGATCTGGAGATCGTAGAAGACCCCTCGTGCAGCCTGCGCCGGAAGCGTGCTCTTGTGCCCTTCCACCGTGATCGAGGCGTTCACGGAGGTGTAGCCGTTCATGGAGGGAGCGGTGGGAAAGACCGCGTAGGGCCGTCCCGTGGCGGCGGAGAGGTACTTGCAGAGGTCGTTGATCGTCCCGGAGCCCACCGCCACGAAAGCCCCCGCCTCCGAACTCTCGCGCCGGATCGCCTCCACGGTCTCCATGTCAGCCCGGGGAGCGGGCAGGGCCGGGAGCACCACCGGCACGAGCGTGCCCAGGCGCTGCAGGCGCTCCTTCACCCGCCTGCCCAAGACCGCTTCGGTGTTGCCGTCACTCACCACGGCGAGCGGTGCTTCGAAACCCAGGCCGCCGACCAGCTCATCCTCGTTGCCCTCGAGGGTGTCCCGGATCACGATTGCCCGGGTGGGCACGCGCACGGCCTCGCCGCTCTGCGGATCCGGGTACTCCCCGGCCAGCAGATCCCTCAGCACGTCCCGCTGCATCCTGACCTCCCCTCTCGACCCGGTCCTAGTACATGGGTCTAAGGCTCTCGAACAGCCGCCGGTAGGCGGCGTACCCGGCTTCGTAGCGTTCCCGATCACCGGGCTCGCCGGTCACGGGGCCGATCCAGCTTCGGACGCGGGCGGCACAGGCCTGCAAGTCCGGCTGCAGACCCGCCGCCACGGCGGCCAGCATGGCCGCGCCCACCGGTGCCGTGTCCGCCATGCGCACGCGGTAGACCGGCCTGCCGCTCACGGCCGCCCGAATCGCGGCCCAAAGAAGGCTGGCCGAACCCCCTCCCATGAGCAGGATCGCCTCCACCGGCACGCCAAGCTCCCCCAGGCGCGTGGTAACGTCGCGCATGGCGTAGGCACAACCCTCCAGGAGGGCCCGAGCGAAATGCCCGGTTCCGTGTCCCGGGGTCATCCCGTAGAAGCACCCTCGGGCGGTGGGCACCCACTCCGGCGCCATGGCCCCGTTCAGAGCCGGAAGGAACAACAGACCCTCGGCGCCCACCGGCGACGCTGCTGCCAGCCGGGTCAGAGCTTCCACATCGCCCAGCCGGAACACCTGCTGGAACCAGGTCACCGCCCCACCCGCCAACCAGCCAGGGTTCTCCACGTAGTATCCGCCGCCCGGGAAGGGGTGCGTCTCCACTAGGCCGCGAGGGTCCACGCGCGGCTCCTCGCTGATCGCCCCTGCCACTTCCGCAGTCCCGAGCACGCAGGCCGCGGTGCCGGGCTCTGTCATTCCGGCACCGAGGGGGCTCGCGAAATCATCACCGGTCCCCACCGCCACCGGAACCCCCTCAGGGATCCCTGACAGCTCCGCGCCCCCCGGGCTGACCGGTCCGGCGACGCTGTCGGCCTCGCCGATCTCTGGCAACTCGCTCGCCGCCAGCCCAAAGGCTGCCAGGAGCCGGTGATCGTAGCCCCGCCGGGCAAGGGAATAGAGCATGGTCGTGGAGGCCAGGCAGTGGTCCATCACGTGCCAGCCGGTCAGGCGCAGCACCAGGTAGGACACAGGCTGGTGGAAACGGATTACTTTGGGCCCTACCACGGTGTGCTCACGCAGCCAGCAGGCCTTGGCCGCGAGATGCGACGGATCCGGGTTGATCCCTGATACCTGGCGCAACAAGACCTGGGTTTCCCGATCCAGGCCCAATCTTGCCCGGCGGTCGATCCAGATCAGGCAGGGACTCAGGCCCCTGCCCTCCGCGTCCACGGCGATGCAGCCGTCCAGCTGGCCGGTGATCCCCACCGCGGCGATTTGGCGGGTCTCGGCACCCGCCTCCGCCAGCGCCGCGGCCAGGGCGGGTTTCAGAGCTCGCTCCCAGTCGCGGGGGTCCTGCTCCGCCCAGCCGGGACTAGGGTAGCTGACCTCCAGCGGTACCGAGGCCCGCCCCAACAGTGCGAGCTCCCGATCCAGGACGAGCGCCTTGAGCGCCTGGGTGCCGATGTCGAAGCCGACGATCAGCGATCGTCCCCGCGCAGACCGCCGGGCCGTGGTGCGTTCGGCCGCCGCCCCCTCACCCACCCTGCCACCTTCTCCGGGCACTACTCTACTCGACACGCCCCCTGGTGTCCAACCTCCCCTCCTCTGAGCGTACCTCGGCAGATTTGCTTTCGAGGGGCGCTTTGGGGTATCTTACCCTCGTCAATGGAAGGAACATCCAACTACCACTGCCACTCCCGGCTGGACGACGGGGTCGGGGAGCTGGCCGACTACGCGGCCGCCGCGGTCGAAAAGGGCCTGGCCACTCTCGGCTTCTCCGGTCACGCCCCGGTCCCGTTCGAGACCGGCTGGACCATGCCCCCGGAGCGCCTGCCGGAGTATCTGGCCACGGTGCGCCGCCTCAAGGAGGAGTACGCCGGACGCCTGGAAATCCTCCTGGGGCTGGAGGTCGATTTTCTCCCAGGCCTGCTCTCCGTCGACTCGCCGTGGATCCAGGAGCTCGACCTGGACTTCACGGTGGGGTCGGTGCATTTCCTGGGTCGCCTGCGGAACGGGACCTGGTGGACCGGCGATGGCCCCCTGGCGGAGCTGGAGCAAGGCCTCGAAGAAAGCTACGGCGGAGACATCCAGGCGGCGGTCGAGCGGTTCTACGCCCTGACCGCCCAGATGGCCGCGGAAAGCCCCCCGGACATCATCGGGCATTTTGATGTCATCAAGAAGAACAACCGGGACGGGCGCTTCTTCTCCGAAGATGCCCCCTGGTACCGAAGGGCGGTGCGCGCGACCCTGGACGCCATCGCCCGGGCCGGCAGCATCGTCGAGGTCAATACCGGCGGGTTGGTCCGAAACACCAGCGGCGCGCTCTATCCCTCCGAGTGGATCCTGGCAGAGTGCCTGCGGCGCGGAATCCCGGTCATGGTGAACTCGGACGCCCACCGTCCCGAGCACATCGACGGCCACTTCCGAGAGTCCTACGCCCTGCTGCGCCAGGTGGGATACCGCGGCATCACGCACCTGTCCGGCGGGAGACGAGTCGAAGAGAGACTCTGAGCCATCCGCCTCAGGGTGCACCCGTCTCAGGGTGTCGGCACTTCAAATTTACCGGAAATTCTGAACCCTCGAGGCACCCACCAATCGACCTTCAGGCTTTTTGCCCCCCGCCGCCCGCTGCTCCGCCCCTCCGCTACTCCTCGCTGAACAGCTCGACCACCGCCTCCGCGCTGGTGGCGTTCACGATGGCGCTGCAGAAGCTCTGGCTCCTGGTGATGCGCGCGATCTCGGCCAGGGCCTGAATGTGGGGCCCTGACTGGTCCGGCGGCGCGAGGAGCAGGAAGAACAGCCTGGAGGGCTTGCCGTCGATGGCCTGGAAGTCCACACCCTGGGGAGCGACCCCCAGGGCCATGGTCAGCTTGCGCACCGCCCGGGTCTTGGCGTGCGGCACCGCAATGCCGTTCTCCAGGCCCGTGGAGCCCATGTTCTCCCGGGCGATCACGGCGTCGTACACGGGCTCCACCTCGGCGATCTTGCCCGCGTCCCGCAGGGTCTCCACCAGCTCCCGGATCACGGCGTTCTTGGTCTGCGACTGGAGCGGGACCTTGACGACGTCGGTATTGATCAGATCGAGCAAAGCCATGGCGTTTCCTTTCTATCACTCATGCTGCTACTCCTGCAACTGCCCATCCCTGGAGCACAGCGCTCAGGTCAGGGCGTCGTACAGCTCCCAGACCCGCTCCTCGTCCTTGACGATGAGCACCGAGCAGGGCACGCTGCGCATGGCCCGCTCCGCCTCGTCGTAGAACTCGTCGCGGCGGCTGCGCACGTGGGACAGCTCGCCGATCACCAGCAAGTCGATCTCCCGGTTGCGGACGCAGTCCTTGATCTCCTGCTGGACATGGCCGCTGACGCTGAGGGTCTCCACGGCCAGGCCCTTCTTGCGGGCCAGGCTGCGCACGTGGTTGAGGTAGCGGCTGGCGTCTTCCTCCAGGTCTCGCTTGTACTCCTCCTCCTCGGCCTTGATGAAGATGCGCGCCTTGAGCAGCTCGCTCAGCGCCCGGGTGTTGACCACGTACAGGGCGGTGAGCTCCGCCTGGTAGGACCGGGCCAGACAGACCGCGTACTGGGCCGCCGTGATCGACCCCTCGGTGCCGTCCACGTATACCAGAATTCTGTTAATGGGTCTTTCCACTACCTTCCCCCGCTTTCTGCTCCAGGAGACGGTTCTTGACCATCTTCATGAGGATCAGCATCTCCCTCTCGTTTTCCTCGAGGCGGTTCTGGATGAACCCCACCGTCTGCTCGAGGTCCGGTATGGCGATCTTCTCCAGGGCGTTCACCTTGCGGATGGTCTTGCGCACCTCCGCGGCCAGACGGATGATCGAGACCTTGAGCTCCGCCAGGCGTCCCATGAGCTGCAGGGCCTGCTTGAACTCCTCCAGGGAGCTGTCGATCCAGAAGCTCGTGCCCATGGGGCTGTAGTAGGGTGCGCGCTCCAGGAAGCTCGTCTCCACCACGGGCAGCCGCACGCCCATGACCCGGCGCTGCTTGAGGGTGATCTCCGCCGACATGTTGACTGCGCTGGAGAGGGCCGCCACCTTGAGCTTGCCCATCTCCATGACGGCCCGCTCGAGGGTGGCGAAGGCCTCCGCCAGTGCACCCACCACCTTGTCCTGGAAGTCCACCGCCTGATCCACCAGGTTCAGCAGCTCCAACACCAGGATGTTGCGTTTCTGGTCCAGAAGCTCGTGACCCAGCCGGGCGAAGGCCAGGTCCTGGCGGGTCTTGAGGAGATTGGTCTTGGTCGGGGCTACCCGCGGCATCCCGCAGCCCCCCAGATGGTCCCGCCGGCAGGGTCAGTTCGTCTGCTAGCGACCGTAGTACTGTTCAATCTCTTCTTCCGTGAGCCGGTGCAGCTCCTCCACCGGCAGCAGGCTCAAGACCTCCCAGCCCAGCTCCAGAGTCTGCTCGATCGTCCGGTTCTCGGTGCGCGCCTGGGAGACGAACTTGCGCTCGAAGGCCTCCCCGAACTCCAGGTACTGGTGGTCCAGGGGGGTGAGCTCCTCCTCCCCGATCACCGAAGCCAGGTTGCGCACGTCCTTGACGTAGCTATAGGCGGCGAACAGCTGGCTGGCCAGGTGAGGATGGTCCTCCCGGGTCATGCCCTCCCCGATCCCGTCCTTCATGAGCCGGGACAGCGACGGCAGCCCCGCCACAGGGGGATAGATCCCCCGGGAGTACATCTCCCGCTCGAAGACGATCTGACCTTCGGTGATGTACCCGGTCAGGTCCGGGATGGGGTGGGAGATGTCGTCGTTGGGCATGGTCAGGATCGGCATCTGAGTGATCGAGCCGCTGTAGCCCTTGAGCATCCCGGAGCGCTCGTAGATTTCCGCCAGGTCCGAGTACAGATAGCCCGGGTATCCCTTGCGCGAGGGGATCTCCCCGCGCAGGGTCGAGATCTCCCGCAGGGCCTCGCAGTAGTTGGACATGTCGGTCATGATCACCAGCACATGCATATCCCGCTCGAAGGCCAGGTGCTCGGCCAGGGTCAGCGCGGTCCTGGGGGTAATGAGGCGCTCGATCGAGGGGTCGTCCGCCAGGGACAGGAACAGGGCCACGTTCTCCAGGACCCCGGTCTCCTCGAAGCTCGCGGTGAAGTAGCGGGCCACGTCGTGCTTGACCCCCATGGCGGCAAAGACCACGGCGAACTGGCTCTCCGGGCGCGAAGACGCGGTCGAAACCTCGATGCGGGCCTGCCGGGCCACTTGGGCGGCCAGCTCGTTGTGGGGCAGGCCGTTGCCCGAAAAGATCGGCAGCTTCTGCCCCCGGATCAGGGTGTTCATGCCGTCGATGACCGAGATGCCCGTCTGGATGAAGTTCCGCGGGTACTCCCGGGCGGTGGGATTGATGGCTTGGCCGTTGACGTCCAGCTCCTGCTCCCCTGCCGGCGGCGGCCCCCCGTCGATGGGTTCCCCCAGGCCGTTGAACACCCTGCCGAGCATTTTCTCGGTCACCGCGATCTCGTGAGGCTCACCGCGGAAGCGCGCGTGGGTCTGCGGCATGGTCAGGCCGGCGGTTCCAGAGAAGACCTGCACCACCACCACGTCCCTGGAGGTGTCCAGCACGATCCCCAAGCGGGTGTTACCGGCGGGGTCCACCACCTCCACCAGGTCCCGGTAGCCCACCGGGTGGGTGTTGCGCACGAAGACCAGCGGGCCGTCGATGCGGTCCACCCCCACGTATTCCCGACCGGCCAGCAGGCGCCGCTGCGCGTGCTCGATGCCGCCGGCGGGGACGCCGCCGGCGGCTCGAGGGTTACTCGCCTTCTTCATAGACCGCCTCCAGCTGGTCCAGCGAACGCTCCAGGCGGGCGGCCAACTTGTCGAGGGCCTCGGGCTTTTCGTTCGGGACCGTGAACTTCATCTTCACGATGTCCTGCAGCACCTTCATGCGTCGTACGCGCACCAGGGTCGTGCCCCGGCGGATGGCCTCCGAGCCCCGTCGCCAGTAGGTCAGGATGATCTGCAGCATCTTCATCTGTTTGGCTGCAGTGGAGTAGCGGTCCACCTCGTCGAAGGCGTTCTGCTGCAGGAACGCGTTCTTGAACAGGGTGCAGACCTCGATGACGAAGCGCTGGCTGTCGGGCAGGGCGTCGGGGCCCACCAGCTTGACCACTTGCTGCAGCCGCACCTCCCGCTGCAGGAGCTCCATGATCTCCGCACGGTCCTGCGCCCAGGTGGGTCCGACCTCCTGCTCCCACCAGGGAATCACCTCTTCCAGGTACTCGCTGTAGCTCTCCAGCCAGCCGATGGCCGGGTAGTGTCGGGCGTTGGCCAGCTGCCGGTCCAGGGCCCAGAAGCAGCGCACGAAACGCTTGGTGTGCTGGGTGACCGGTTCGGAGAAGTCCCCCCCGGGGGGCGAGACCGCCCCGATGATCGAGACCGAACCCGAGTCGCCGGAGAGGGTCCGCATGGAGCCGGCGCGCTCGTAGAACTCGGCGATCCGGGTGGGAAGGTAGGCCGGGAATCCCTCTTCGGCGGGCATCTCTTCCATGCGCCCCGACAGCTCCCGCAGGGCCTCGGCCCAGCGGGAAGTCGAGTCGGCCATGACCGCCACGTCGTACCCCTGGTCCCGGAAGTACTCCGCCAGGGTGACTCCCGTGTAGATGCTGGCCTCCCGCGCCGACACGGGCATGTTCGAGGTGTTGGCGATCAGCACCGTGCGCTCCATCAGGCTGCGGCCGGTGCGGGGATCGATGAGCTTGGGAAACTCGGTCAGCACGTCGGTCATCTCGTTGCCGCGCTCGCCGCAGCCGATGTACACGATGATCTCCGCGTCGCACCACTTGGCGATGGCGTGCTGGGTCATGGTCTTGCCGGTGCCGAAACCGCCGGGGATCGCCACGGTGCCGCCCCGGGCCACGGGAAAGAGCGTGTCGATGACCCGCTGGCCGGTGATCAGGGGTGTGCGCACCGGCAGGCGCTCGCGCACCGGCCGCGGCCTTCGGATGGGCCAGCGGTGCATCAGGGCCAGGGGATGCTCTCCCTCGGCGGTCTGGAGAAGCGCGACCGTCTCCTCCACGGCGTACTCGCCCTCCGGGGCCAGACTCTTGAGAACCCCCTGCGCCCCCGGAGGCGCCAGGATCTTGACCTGCACCCGCTCGGTCTCCTGCACCGTCCCCAGCACCGTCCCTCCGGCGATCTCCGCCCCCGGCTCCAGGGAGGCAGGCACGAAGTGCCAGCGCTTCTCCCGGTCCAGGGAAGGCACCTGGATGCCCCGGCGGATGAAGCTGCCCGAAATCGCGCCGATGGCTTCGAGGGGACGCTGGATCCCGTCGTAGATGGTGCCGATCAGTCCGGGCCCGAGTTCCACGGAGAGCGGGCTTCCGGAGCCGTAGATGTTCTCGCCGGGGGCGACGCCCGTGGTATCCTCGTACACCTGCACGATGGCGCTGTCCCCGGCCAGCTTGATGATTTCGCCGACCAGGCGGATTTCCCCGACCCGCACCAGCTCGAGCATGATGGCGTCCGTGACGCCCTGCGCCTCGATGACCGGCCCGTTGACCCTCCGCACCTGCCCGATGATTCGTTCTTCCATGACTATCGATCCAGCGCTTCGAACACGAGCTTGCGGATTTCCGACTGGTAGCGGAGAAGCCGGGTGGAAACCTGGTTGTTGAACTCCAGGCGCCCGTCGGCGCTCCGAAGCACCACTCCCTGGCCGACCAGGGGGTCCCCCTCGGCCGGCGTCAGGGCCACCTTGCGCCCCGTCAGCTCTTCGACCCGGGCCTGCGCTTCCCGTAGCAGCTTCTCGTCCAGGAACCTGCGCTCCTGCGCGGATACGTTCACGGTCGCCTCCGGGACGTTCAACCCGATCGCCGCCTCGACGACCCAGCCGAGCAGCACGTCGCGGTAGCCCCCGTCCTTATCCGCAGGGGCCCCGGCCAGCTCCCCCAGGCGTTCCCGGACCGCCTGCAGGACCCGGCGCAGGGCCTCCTCCCGGACCTTCAGGGAGGTGCGCCTGGCCTCCATGCGTGCCGCCGAGACGGCCTGGGCGTGCAGGCTCTTGGCCTGGGCTTCCGCTTTGCCCCGGGCCTCTTCCAGGATTCCCGCCGCCTGGACCTCGGCGGCCTTGACGCGCTCCTCCGCGGCCGCTCGGGCCTCGTCGATCAGGCGCTCGGCTTCGGCCCGGGCGTCGCGGCGGATCCCGGCGATCAGATCGCTTCCGGCGATAAGATCGCGACCGCCCGCTGTCTCGCTCTCGTTCATCCGCTCTCCAGCTCGCTCTCTCTCACTCATGGCGCCCTACAGCTTGATGCCGATGGCCTTGTTCACCATCTCCCGGATGCCGGGCTTGCCCGCCAGGGGACCCTGGCGGTCCGGAATCTCCACGATCAGCGGGAAGCTCCGGGTGAACACGTAGCGGTCCACCTGGGGACGGATCAGCTCGGCGACGCGCTCGGTGATGAGCACGATGCCCACCTCCTTGTCCTCCAGGGCCCCGGAGAAGGCCTCGCGGGCCTCCTCGGGCGAGCGGGCCGTCCGCCCTTCCACGCCGACCAGGCCGAAGCCCAGGACCGCGTCCTCGTCCCCGATGATGAAGTACTTCATTCTCCCGGCTCGCCGCTGGAGCCCCCCCTCGAGCCTACACCCTGCCCAGGATCATGAGGGCGGTGATGAACCCGAACACCACCAGCCCCTCGGCCAGGGCGATGAAGATCAGGGCTTGGCTGGCGATCTCGGGCTTCTCGCTGATGGCGCCCATCGCCGCCGCCCCCACGTTGCCGATCGCGATGCCGGCCCCGATGGCCCCGAAGCCGAAGGCAGCCGCCGCCGCCAGCAGCCCGAAGCGCATGACGCTCGCCGTCTCCGCGCTCATCGCCGGCCTGGCGGCTTCTACGGCCTGCTCCTGGGCGACCACCCTGGAAACCGACACCAGGCCGAACATGACGAAGAACGCAAACAGGATCACGAGGCTGATCAGGACCCGCCGCCTGAACAAGCTCTGGGGCGTCTTTCCCTTCTGCCCTTCACCCACCGATTGACTCACTTCGTCCTCCTTTCACCATGAAGACATTCCATACGTAGCATATCCGCCCCCCGCCGGCAGCGGCAGGGCTCTAGCTGCGGCTGCGCAGCGACACCGGCTGGTACGCCCGGCCGGTTCCGCTGAAGTACTTGGAGAAGAACTCGTAGTAGTTCAACCTCAGCGACTGGATCCCGGCCGACAGCCCCTCCAGGGCGATCACCAGGAGATTGCCCGCCACCAGGACCAGGATGGAGCCGATCGAAAACCCGCCCCCCGGCCCCGCGAGCATCCCGGCGATCGAGAAAAAAGCGATCATCAGGCTCACGTGGGCGATCCCCAGGCCGGCCACCCGCATGAAGGACAGGGTGTTGGCCAGGTACCCCGAAAAGATCTCCAGGATCTCCACCAGCCACTCCATGAAGAAATCCACCGGGGTCAGCAGGCCGAAGGGCTTGCGCGGCCGGTGGCGCAAGTACTCCAGGGGGGGCTTGGCCATGAGCAGCAGCACCGGCAGCCCGACCAGCAGCATCAGGAGGGTGCCGTCGGGAAGCTGCTTGTAATCGTGGCGCACGAAGTAGAAGGCCACGTACACCCCCGCCGCATAGATCCAGCTGCCCAGCAGGCCCCCCTTGTCAAAGACCAGCTGGAACCACCGGCGCTTGGAGATCAGGTTGACCCAGTTGAGCGCCAACCCCAGCCCGATCACGGCGATCCCGAAGTAGATCGTGATCAGCAGGATGCTGTAGATGTTCTTGACGTAGCCGCTCTGCGGGTGCCCGGAGATGATCCCGTGATAGTCGAACCAGAGGGGCGGGAACCACTGCATCCCGAAGTACGAGCCGAACAGCACCCCCGTGACCATGGCGGCCCCGCCGCACCAGGCGACCAGCTTGAGGAGGTTGCGCACGTTGTCGCTCGGGCCCCGGTAGGTCAAAGCCCCGAGGAGCCCGAGCAGGAGCAGGACCGCCCCGTGTCCGACATCGCCGAACATCAGGCCGAACATGACCAGGTAGGCCACCGCCACGAACGGGGTCGGGTCCACCGCGCCGTACTCCGGCATCGAGTAGTTCTGGACGAGCATCTGGAAGGGCGACAGGAAGCGGGGGTTCTTGATCTGCACCGGCACGGAGCGGGTCTCCGAGGCGGGCAGCTCCCGGGGGGTATGCCACTCCAGGTAGCAGCGGCCTTCCGCCGCCCGGCGGATGGCCTCCTCCAGGCTGCCCTGGCGCTCGGCCGGCAGCCAGCCGGAAAAGATCACGGTCCGGGAGGTATGGCTGAAGTAGGACTGCATGCGCACGTACAGCTCGTTCAGGCGGATGTTCGCCCACATCTGCTCCAGCTCGGCCTTCTTCTTCTGCACCAGGGCCTCGATCGCGCCCCGCAGGGAATCCTGTTCCGCGCGCAGGGCGGCCAGCCTTTCCCCGAGCTCTCGGCCCACCTTCTCCCTGGAGCCCTGCGCTTCCTTGGGCAGATGCACCTCCATCCACCCGAAGCGGTCCAGGATCTTGTTCACCGCCGGCTCGTCGCGCTTCATGGTGATGAGCAGGAAGGTCGTCTGGTCCGCCTCCCGACCCAGCTCGATGTGCACGCTGGGCAGCCCGGAGAGGGCTTCGCCGAAGCTCTCCACGACGGCGCTGCGGACCACGCCGGTCTGGACCTGGAGGTAGGAGTACTGCGAGCGGTTGCGGATCGCGGAGCCCAGGTCGCCGAACAGCTCGATCTGGCGCTGGATGTCCTCGAGCTTCAGGATCTCCTGCTGGACCGCGCCCTGCTTGTCCCGCAGGGCCTGGAGATCCGCCGCAAAGGCGTCCAGCTCCCGGTTGGTGGCCTCCAGGTCCAGGGCCTTGAGGTCCTCCACCTTGAGCTCGACGTGGGACTGGGGCCGCTCGTTGATGATACCGAGGAAACTCTCGATGCGACGGCGGATCTCGGCGATCAGGGCCTCCGAAACCTTCGGGGTCACGGCCGCGACCCTGGAACCGACCTCGTGGTCCACCTCGGTCACGTTGACGAAGTGCAGGACCCCGTGACGGAGGAGCTCGCGGGAGACCTTTTCGGCGTCGTGGTCCAGGACCACGGCGACCAGCTGCCGCATCGGTTCGGTGAAGATCATAGCGCTGAAACGATCCTGTCGTCCGACCAGCCGTAGAACTTGGCGTTGAGCAATGTCATGATCCGACGGATTTCTTCGCCCTTCAGGATAAAATAGGCCATAATGACGCCGACTGTGAAGGGGTAGCCGCCCAGGATGCGGCGCACCTCGATGAGCAGGATTTCCCGCAGGACCCGCTCGATGAGGGCCAAGCGGGAGACGGCGGCGCTCCGGTGTCGAATCGCGCCGTCGGTGCCCCCAGGCCCCTCGCCGCCGCTGCGCCCCCGGCTGTCTCCCGCCCGGGCCGAAGCCTCCTCGCCGCTCCCCTCGCGCGTGGAAAGGAGCGCCGAAAGCTCCGGGTAACGCTTGCGCACCAGGGCCGCCAGGGCGGCGCCCGGCGACTGCGAGGTGTAAGCCTCGGCGATGGCCTCCCGGCTCAGGTTCAGTCCTCGGGGGATCGAGCGCGCTAGCGCCTGCTCGAGACTCATGTCGTAGAAGGACTTGAAGCGGATGAGCCAACCGATATTCTCGATGTCGATCTCCACGCCGATCAGGCGCCGGGCCACCGCGCGGTCGCGTTCGGACAGGGTCTCCAGGGCGGCGCCCAGCTGCTCGTAGAACAGCTGGTCCAGGGCGATCTCCAGATCGAACAGGGTGCCGGACTCCAGCACCCCGGAAGCCTCCCGGGCGATCAGCGCGGCGTAAGGGGTTCCGGAGAGAGCGGCAGCGGCATCCTGGAGGGTCGGGGCGTTGACCACCGCGTCCACGTCCATGGGATAGCGGATCCGCTCGCGCAGCAGGTACCCGGCCCGGCCCTCGACGTTTCGCTTGCGCACGTTGGCGTCGAACCACAACCGCAGGGCGTTCTTGAGGTTCCCGATCTCGAAACGCCCCGCCAGGGCGTCGACGAACGGCTTGAGCTCGTCGACCACCAGGCCGTTCAACTCCCGGTACAGCCCGGCCTCCCGCCGCACCAGCTCCAGCTCGGCGGTCTTGATGTCCCCGGTGCGGTGATACGCCTCCTCGACCGCCGCGAAGCCGGTGTCCCGCAGCATCTGCACGGCTTCGTCCACGGAGCCTGCGCGGGCCATCTGCCCGAACACCTCCTCCGGCAGGATCTTGCTGATCCGCCCGCGCAGCTTGGCGTTGATGAAGGCGTACGTCTGGAGGGCGCCCACCGACTACTCCCCGGCGGCCCCCCGGGGGGACTCCCCGGGATCCTTCCGGTCCTGTTCCGGGGTCACCAGCACGCTCACGACCGCCTCGACGGCCTCCGCCAGGGTGGCGGCCCGCTCCTCGAGGTATCGGGCCTTGCGCCGCTCCGCCTCCTCCCGGGCCTCCTGCTGCTCCTTGGCAGCCTGGGCCCGCGCCCCGGCCAGGGCCTCCTGCAGGAGGGCCTGGGCCTGTTCCCGCGCCTCCTGCAGCCGGCGCTCGCACTCCTCGTCCGCCTGCCTGCGGAGCTCCGTGGCCCGGGCGCGGGCCTCCTGCACGGTCTTCTCGGCCTCCCGCTCGGCTTCCAGCACCCTGTCGACGATTTCCTGCATGGATTTCTGTCCCCCGCCGTCACTTATAGCACAGCGCGGCCCCGCGAGTAAACGGGCGCCACCCGGCGTTCTCCCTACACCCGGCCCTTGTAGTACCGCCAGATCGAGTACCCGACCATGGCCAGGACCGTGATCAGGTAGGGAAAGGCCAGGATAAAATCCGCGGGCACGTTGGTGGCCCCCTGGGCGTAGTTGGACAGGCTTTCGGCGAAGCCGAACACGAAGGCGGCGATCACGATCCCCCAGGGGGTCTTGTTGCCCAGGTAGATGGCCACCAGGGCGATCCAGCCCCGCCCCGAGGTCACGTTCGGGATGAAGGCCCCGAGATTGAGGGTCAGCATGGCCCCGGCCAGGCCGCAGGTGAACCCGGAGATCAGGATCCCGGCCAGCTGGTACACCCTGGGCTTGAGCCCCAGGGAGGCGATGGTGGGCGCCGAGAGCCCCGTGCCGCGGACGCGCAGCCCGAAGGGGGTGCGGTAGATCACGACCGCCGCCAGGGCCACGATCGCCCAGCTGGCGTACACGAACACGCTGTGCCCGAGCAGCAGGTCCCCGAACACCGGGATGCGGTTGAGCGCCGGAATCGACAGCACCGGCAGGCGGGCCACGTCGAAGCGGATCACGCCCTTGTTCCCGAACAGCTGGAAGGCCAGCACGATGGTCAGCCCGCTGGCCAGCAGGTTGGTGGCCAGCCCGGCGATAAAGATGTTGGCTTTGAGGTACAGGCTGATGGCCCCGAAGATCGCGGCGGCCAGCAGCGCGAAAAGAACACCGAACAGCACCCCCGCCAGGAGGCTGCCGGTGTAGCCGGCAAAGACGATGGCGAAGAAGGCCCCGAAGAGCATGAGCCCTTCCAGGGCGATGTTCAGCATCCCCGCGAGCTCGGTGAACAGCCCGCCCACCGCCGCGAGCAGGAAGGGGGTCATGATCCCGATGGTGTTGTGCAGGAGAGGGATGGAGAACTCGCTGCCCCTCATGCCGCCGCCCTCACGCGATGACGTACGGCGCCGTACAGGCCCTGCGCCGTGACCAGGTAGAAGATCACCGACTGCACCACCGCGGCGATCTCGAAGGTCACGTCCGAGTGCAGCATGGCAGCCTTGGCCCCCGCATCCAGGTAGGCAAAGAACACCGCCGCCGGCACGACCCCCAGGGGGTGGCTCCGGGCGATCAGGGCCACGGCGATCCCGTTCCAGCCCATGCCCCCGGAGAACTCCTTGACGGCCATGTGGTAGGTCCCCAGGATGGCCACCCCCCCCGCCAGGCCGTGCAGGGCCCCGCTCAGGATCATGGGCAGCACGATGTACGCGGACACGTTGATCCCCCCGTAGCGGGAGAACTCCCGGTTCAGGCCGCACATCCGCATCTCGTAGCCCGCGTGGGTGTAGTACATGAGAAAAAACACCAGCCCCGCCGCCACGAGCGAGAACACGGCGCTGATGTCCAGCTTGGAGGGCGGGAAGATCGGGAGCAGGTGGTACTGCTCGCCCACGGCGCGGGTGGCCAGCAGATTGTTTGCAGGGTCGTCGAGCGGGCCGGTGATAAAGTAGTTGACGACGAAGATCACCGCCGCCGAGATCAGGAAGGAGGAGATCAGCTCGTCGGTGCCCCATTTCATCCGAAAGAACCCGGACAGCCCCGCCAGGATCGCCCCGGTTGTCAGGGCCCCCGCCAGGGCGGCCGCGCCGCCGAGGTAGCCGCCCGCTGCCGGGAGAGCCAGGCAGATCACCGTGGCGACCAGGGCACCGGAGTACACCTGCCCTTCGCCCCCGAGGTTGAACACGGAGGACTTGAAGGCGATGGAGATCCCCAGGCCCGTGAACACCAGGGGAATGGCGGTGTTGAGCATGTTGCCGAAGTAGTACTTGTTGGTGAAGGGCCCGACGAAGAAGTAGTAGATCGTGGTGAACGGCTGCTTGCTCAATAGCAAGATGAGCAGGATGGCGATGGCGAAGGAGATCCCGAGGGTGAGCGCCAGCCCCGTGGCCCCCGCGAGGATCCCCCCCAGGGACTTCCGGCCCCTCACCGGTCCTGCTCCTCCAGACGGCGCCGCTCCTGGAAGTCGTCCCGCAGGCCCAGCATGTACTCCCCCACGAGCTCCTTGGACACCGCCGGCCCGTTGACCAGCCGTGCCACCACCCGGCCGCGGTACATGACCACCACGGTGTCGGCCAGCCCCAGGATCTCGTCCAGGTTCGACGAGATCAGGAGCACCGCGTTGCCGTCCCGCCGGATCTCCAGGATCCTGGAGTAGATGAACTCGGAGGAGGCCACGTCCAGGCCCCAGGTGGGCTCGGAGAAAATGATGAAGTCGGTCTTGGAGGCAAGCTCCCGCGACAGGATCACCTTCTGGATGTTGCCTCCGGACAGGGTCCCGATCGGGACCCGGGGGTCCCCGTCGATCGAGTAGCTTTCCTTGAGCCCCTCGGCGAATGCCTCGACCTCGTGCCGGCGGAACACCCCTCCCGTCAGGAACTCGTGGTGACGGGATACGATCATGTTTTCCATGACCGAGCTCTGCAGGCTGGAGCCTCGATGCAGCCGGTCGGCCGGGACGTAGGCCAGCCCCCGTTCACGGAGGTGCAGCGCGTCGAAGTGGGTGATGTCCTTGCCGTCGTGCAGAATGCGCCCTTCGCTGACCCTCCTCAAGCCCGTGACCACGTCCTCCAGCTCCGCCAGGCCGTTCCCGCTGACCCCGGCCACGCCCACGATCTCCCCGCCATGCACGGCCAGATCGACGTGGTCCAGCAGGGGATGGTCCTGCCCCTTCTGCCGGAGAACCACCCCCTGCAGCTCCAGCACCGCTCTGCCCTGGGGCAGCGGCTCCCGCTCGAAGGCGAAGCTCACGCTCTTGCCGACCATGAGGCGGGAAAGCTCCCGCTCGTCCACCGTCGAGGTTTCGCGCACCGCTACGACCCGGCCCTTGCGCATGACCGTGACCCGCTGAGAGATGGCCTTCACCTCCCCGAGCTTGTGGGTGATGATGATGATCGTCTTGCCGATGTCCCTCAAGGAGCGCAGGGTCCCGAAGAGCTTGTGGATCTGCTGCTCGGTGAGCACCGAGGTCGGCTCGTCCAGGATCAGCAGGTCCGCCCGGCGGTACAGGATCTTGA
>JAFGFV010000393.1 GCA_016930895.1 Spirochaetales bacterium
GCTGGCCCGCAACGCCGCCGACAAGCTCGAGCAGGTCGAGCGGATCATGATCTACATCTACGACGGCATCTGGACCCGGAGGTTCATTCCCTTCTGGTGGTCCCCCGAGACCGCCTTCGGCGACATGGCCTCTGAGCCGGTCAACTACCTGGACGGCAGGTTCGAGATCGTGAAGCCGTACAACGACCCGGTCATGGTCGACTTCCGGGGG
The DNA here is from genome assembly GCA_016930895.1 of Spirochaetales bacterium. The sequence goes on from JAFGFV010000393.1 coordinate 212, forward strand.
CTGGGACCACGCCGCATGGTCGACCACGAGCACGAGGAGCCGGTGACCTTCGGGCTGCTGGCGGACAAGGCCTTCAAGGGCTGCCGCAACGTGGGCTTCAAGTACGGCGGCCCCGCCCTGGAGCTGGCGGAGAGCTTCTACAAGATGGGCCTGCTGGGCAAGGAGCCGGTGGAGGTGGGAGGGGTCCACGTGGCGCCGCTGGAGCTGGTGTGCAAGCTCACTCCTCCCGCGCCGGCGGACCCCGAGTCCATCCGGGAAGCCCTCGCTGAGGGCATGATCCTCGAGGAAGGGGCCGCCCTGGTCCGGGTGGACGGTCGGCTCGAGGGCAAACAGACTCGGATCGACAGCTACATCAACGCCCCCGGGCTCACGGAGAGCTTCGAGAAGCACGGCGTCACCCACGAGACCTTCCTGACCGGCCAGGCTGCCTTCATGTTCACCCGGCTCCTGGTGAACGGGACCATCCGCCAAACCGGGGTGTTCCCGCCGGAGCTTCTGGACCAGGAGAGCCGCAGCGCTTATCTGGAAGGACTGGCCGGGCTGGGCATCACGGTGGACGAGATCGTGGAGACCCGCCTATACTGAGAGTCCCGAGAGCGGTCGGGGAACCTCGTGAGCTGCAGGAGACGCAATGATCACGGCCAAGGGCAAACAGCTGGACTGGCACGAGGGCATGACCGTTCAAGAGGTGCTGGAGAGGCTCGGGTACGCCTTTCCCCTGCTCCTCGTGACGGTCAACGGCGAGCTGGTCAAGAAGGCGGCGTGGGAGTCCTTCGCGGTGCCGGACGGGGCCTCTATCGAAGTGCGGCCCGTCGTGGCCGGGGGCTGAGCCTGCGGGAGGCCGCGGGCTTGGCCGGCACCGGACGCGGCTGGTTGCCCTCGAGGACGTCGTCCAGGAAGCGGGCGATGGCGTAGGCGCCGTTTCCGATCTCCATGGAGGCGTACGCCTCGCGGCAGGCTTCGAGGGCCGGCCCCTCCAGCAGGGCCTGGACCTTCCGGTTGAGCTTGCGGACACTGCTCCCGACGTAGAAGCCCAGCAGGTTGTCCACCACGTAGCGGATGTTGGGGTTTTCGCTGAGCTGGGCGCTTTCGAAGAACAGGATCGGCTTTTTGAAGGAGAGCACCTCCCAGGTAGTAGCGGGCCCCGGCTTGATGAAGCAGAAGTCCGAGGCCTGGATCAGCTCGTTCAGGTTCTCCACGAACCCCAGAGTCACGAGGCGGGTCCGCGTGGTCCCCACTCCGAGCTCGCGGTCGATCTGCTCTTTGAGCTCCTCGTTCTTGCCGGCCACGAAGATCACGTTCAGGGGAAGGTCTTCCTTGACCAGGGCTTCGAGCATGCGGTAGGCCGGCCCGATCCCCTCGCTGCCCAGGGTGATCAGCATGGTCCTGCGCGAGGCCTCCAGCCCCAGCTCCGCCAGGATCTCCGCCGGCCCCCTCCGTACCCGGAGGAAGCTGGGCCGGATCGGATAGGGGAACACGAACAGCTTTTCCGCGGGGAACCGCGTCTTGAGCAGCTTCTGCCGCGCCCGCTCGGAGGCCACCAGGTAGTAGTCCACCGTCTTGAGGTGCCAGTAGGAATCGAAGTCGAAGATCTCCGTGAGGTAGTTGACCAGCACCGGGCCGATGCCGTAGCGCCTGCGGATGTGGGCGACCCCCATGGTGTTGAAGTAGTGGGTCGAGAAGAGCAGGTCCGGTTTCTCGTCGTACAGGTAGCGGATGATGTACTTGGAGAAACGCTCCAGGAACAGCTTGTAGAAGTTCACGTTGACCGGCCCGGTGATGAAGTCGAAGGCCTGGATGCCCTTGGTCAGGTCCGGGTGCGAGAGCAGGTACTTCCAGGCGCGCTTGTGCATCTGGTCCAGCTCGGTGCAGCCCAGGTCCTTCATGAAGTCCAGCACCCGCAGCTCGTACCTGCCCGGGAACAGCTCCTCCAGGGCCTCTCTCACCGCCAGGGCGGGGCTGCGATGCCCGCCCCCGGCCTCGATCATGGCGAAGTGGATCTTCTTGTTCATCCTCGATCCTGTCGCTCCGGTTGGCCGTGTCGGCCCGACTCCATCAATATACTCTCTGAGGCGGGTTCATTTCAAAGAAGTTTCCCACTATACTTCGGGTGCCGCGGATGGCGGCTGCTGCGAGCCGGGAAGTCGGCCGGAGCGAGGGGGAGAGCGTGTATCGAGCCATGGTGGTGACCGACCTGGACGGCACCCTGTTTCAGAGACAGCACCGGGTGAGCCAGGCCAACGTGCGGACCCTTCACCGCCTGGGTGAGAGGGGGATCCTGCGGGTCATCGCAACCGGACGAAACCTCTACTCGGCCCGCAAGGTCCTCGATCCGGGCTTTCCGGTCGATTTCCTGATCTTCTCGACCGGGGCCGGGGTCATGGACTGGCGCGCTCAGCGCCTGATCCGCTCCGTCTCCATGAGACCCCGGGGGCTTCGACGGGCCTTTCACCTGCTCCGCAGGCTCCGGGCCGATTTCATGGTGCACCGCCCGGTCCCGGTCAACCATTACTTCGTGTACTTCTATTCCGGAAGAGAAAACCCCGATTTTCACGCCCGCCTCGGGATCTACCGGGAGTTCGCCACTCCGGGGCAGGACGGGATGCTGCCGATGCGCCGGGCCTCCCAGCTCCTGGCCGTCGAGCCGGTCCGGGCCTCTGCGGGGCCCACCCCGCCCGGCGCCCCTGCCGGGGAGCCTTCCCCCGCGGACGCGCTCCCCTGCGACGGCCCGTCGGCGACCGGGGAACCTGCCCCCGAATGGGACCCGGTCCGGCCCGCCGGTCCGCCTCCGTGTCCCCTCTTCGAGCTGCTGCGCCGGAACCTGCGGGGACTGAACGTCGTGCGCACCACCTCGCCGCTGGACGGCCGATCGCGTTGGATCGAGGTGTTCCCGCCGCAGGTCCTCAAGTCGCTGGCCGCCGCCTGGCTCGCCGAACGCCTGCGGATCGACCGGGGAGCGGTCCTGGCTCTCGGCAATGACTTCAACGATCTGGACTTGCTCGAATGGGCCCCCCACGGGTACCTCGTCGGAGGGGCCGCGCCGGAGTTGCTCGAGCGTTTCCCGCAGGTATGCACCGGGGGGGAGGAAGACTTCAGCGCGGCGGTGGACCGATGGGAGCGGGAGGTTCTGGGCCCCGGCTGGGGGTTCGGGTACTCGGGCGCGCCTGCCGCTGGCTCTTGAACAGGCCTCGAATCTCGAGAAGTACCCCGCGCACTTCCTCGCTGCGGTAATCCGGGTAGGTCCAGGGTACCGGCCGAAAAGCGGGACGCCGGTACTGGAGGGTGATCTCGCCGAAGATCCCCTCGGCGAGAGGAATGCGGTGGGAGCTGTCCTTGGTGGAGGCCAGGACCAGGCGGCTCAGGGAGAGCAGCCCCGGGTCCAGGTTGACCGTGCGGGGCCCCGCTTCGTGCCCGCGCAGCTCGTCCTCGAGGGCGTTCGTGGTGATCTTGATCCGGGCCAGGGCCTGGGGGTCGACGAGGGTCCTGAAGGCCACGAACCGCCGTGCCAGCGGCGCGCCCAGCTCCGCGTCGTAGTAGCGGGTGAAGCCGAAGGGAAGCTCGCGGCTGCTGTAGTCGATGGGTCCGAAGCGCTGCTCCAGGAGCTCCCGCAACTGCTCCCACCACCCCGGGCGAGCCAGGACCCTTCTGGAGGCCAGGACCGCGACGACGAGCTTTTCCGCTTCGAAAGGTCTGGCCTGTCCCATGGGCGAGAGCGCGACCGCAGCTCCCGGCTCAAACCGCGTACAGACCGAGCACGCGCAGCTCCTCGGTGGCCTTCCGCAGCTCCTCCAGCGCGGGTTCGAAGTCCCGCCGGTCCTTGGGTATGTCCACGTCCACGTAGAACATTTCCTGCCAGGGCCTGCTCGGGATCGGGCGGGATTCCAGCTTGACCATGTTGATGCTCCGCTCGGCCAGGATCCTGAGTGCCTGATAGAGCGAGCCGGGAGAGTTGGCGGTCGAGAATACCAGCGAGGCCCGGGTGGGTTCCTTGACCTGGGACAGCTCCTCCCGGGCGATGATCACGAAGCGGGTGTAGTTGCGGCTGTTGGTCTCGATTCCCTCCTTCAGGACCTTCATGCGGTGGGCGGCCGCCGCCTGGAGGCTGGCGATGGCCGCGTTCTCCGGCGTCCCCAGGGCGGCGACGTGGGCCACGGAGCCGGCGGTGTCGTAGAAGGGGAGCTTCTCCCAGTGCGGGAAGCCTTCTAGAAAACGCGCGCACTGCGAAAGGCCCTGTGGATGAGAATACACCCGGCGGATGGTGCCGAGCTCCGCCGCCGGGGTGGCGATCAGGTTGTGGATGATCCGGATGATCTTCTCCCCCACGATGCGGATGTCCGGATACTGCAAGAGCAGGTCGTAGTTCTCGTGGATCGACCCGGTCAGGGTGTTCTCGATGGGGATCATGCCGTAGTGGACCCGCCCTTCGAGCACCGCATCGAAGACCGCGCGGAATTCAGACAGGGCTACCGCTTCGACCCCTTCGGGGAAGTACCGCCGCAGGGCGTTCTCACTGAAAGCACCTGCCTCCCCCTGGTAGCCGACCCTGATCCCGGCCCCCGGAGCGTCGGCGCCTCCGCGGGACGCGCGCCCGGCGGCGTCCCTCCCGGTCCCGAGTCTCGGCGACTGGAACAGGGCCTTCTCGGGCAGGCGCGAGAGCTCCTTGCTGAGCACCGGCGCCAGCGCCTCGATGTCCCGCATCAGCTTCTCGAACTGCTCGGGGTACAGGGACTGGGGCCCGTCCGAGCGGGCGTGGTCGGGATCATGGTGAACCTCCACCGTGACCCCGTCGGCCCCGGCGGCCACCGCGGCGAGGGCCATGGGCAGGACCTTCTCCCGGATGCCCGTCCCGTGGCTCGGGTCCAGGAAGATCGGCAGGTGACTCAGTTTCTTGACGACCGGGATCGCCGAGATGTCCAGGGTATTGCGGGTGTAGGTCTCGAAGGTCCGGATGCCGCGCTCGCAGAGAATGACGGACTCGGTGCCGTGCGCCAGCAGGTACTCCGCCGACATCAGGAGCTCCTGGATCGTCGCCGCCGGGCCCCGTTTCAGGAGGACCGGCTTGCCCAGGGCGCCGATGCGCTTGAGAAGCTCGAAGTTCTGCATGTTCCGGGCCCCGACCTGGAGGATGTCGACCATGTCCCGGAACAGCTCGACGTGCTCCGGCGAGACGATCTCGGAGATCACCGGCATGCCCGTCGCCTCGCCGGCCTCCTTGAGGTAGCGCAGGCCCTCCTCCCCGAGACCCTGGAAGGCGTAGGGAGAGGTGCGGGGCTTGTACGCCCCGCCGCGCAGAACAACGGCCCCGGACTCCTGGACCCGGCGTGCCACCTCGAGGATCTGCTCGCGGGATTCCACGGCGCACGGGCCGGCGATCACGGCAATGCGGGGCCCCCCGATCTTGATGGGCCCCACCGCCACGGTGGTGTCCTCCCTCTGGTACTCCCGGGAGGCCATCTTGTACGGCTTGGTGATCGGGATGACCCGGGCCACTCCCGACAGGAGCTCGACCTCCCGCACGTCGAGGGGGATGATGCCCACGGCGCCAAGGACGGTTTCCTCTTCCCCCTGGATCTCGCGAACCCGAAAGCCCCGGTGCTCCAGGAAGGAGACAATCTCCTGCTTGTCCCGGTCCTTGATGCCGTGCTCCAGGACGACGATCATGGGCAATGCTAGCGTCGCCGGGCCCGGGCTGTCAAGGCGGGTGTCAGGAATCCCCGGCGGGGCGCATGGCCGCGGCGATCCTGCCGGGGTCCCCGAGCATCGCCTCGAAGGAACGCTCCAGCTCTTCCCGGTATTCCACGATCTTGGCGACGTGGTTGAGCGTGCTGTACGGCGTGCCCCGGCGCACCCGGGTGGTCCCCGCGTTGTACATGGCCAGGGCCACGATCTCGGTCTTGCCTTCCTCGAGGCAGAAGCGCAGGTGGGCGAGCCCATGGCGGGAGTTGATCTCGGGGCTGTAGACCTGCTCCTCGCTCAGATTGGCGAAGGTCCTCGAGTTCAGCTGGAACAGCCCGCGGTCGATGGAGCCGGAGTTGCGGTTGACTGCGTGCACCTTGAAGGAGCTCTCGCCCCACGCCAGGGCGAAAGCCAGGGGCAGCGGGATGTCGTAAGCGTCCGCGGCGGCGAGGATCGCCCGGCTGATCCGCTCGTTGCCGGTGGCCTGGAGATAGAAGGACTCCACGAGAGGGCGGCTGTACGGGATGCGGTACAGGTACAGTCCAGGGTCCTCGTCGCGGGCGCGCTGCGCCATGAGCAGTGAGATCTTTTCGACCGTCCCGGACAAGGAGGAGATATCCTGCCGCCGGGGCCCTCCCTCCGTGCACCCTACCAGGTTCAAGCTGATCATCGACAGCAGCCCTGCCGCCGCGAGCGTCAGGACCGCCCGTGACTTTTTCATCGCGCCTACTCCAGCGATTTGATGTCGGTAGGAAGAATATAGTGATATCCGGCGCGCAAGGCTACCGCTGCAGGGTAACCCTGTTGCGCCCCATCTCTTTGGACTGGTAGAGGGCGCGGTCCGCTTCGGCGATGAGCTCCGACGAGGAGCGAATGCGTCCCGGCTTGAACTGCGCCACTCCTACGGATATGCTCACGTGCAGCGGGCCGTCCTCCCCGCTGAAGGGGAACCCCTCCACGGCGGCACGCAGCCGCTCCGCCACGACCGCCGCTCCGCGGATATCTACCTCCGGCAGGATCACCGCGAACTCCTCCCCGCCGTAGCGGGCGGTCAGGTCTATGCTGCGGACCGAGCGCCGCATGATGCCCGCGATCTCCTTGATGATGACGTCCCCCTGCAGGTGGCCGTAGGTGTCGTTGAACTTCTTGAAGTGGTCGATGTCCAACATGATCAGGCTGAAGGTGCCGCCATAGCGGTGGCCCCGGGCAATTTCCTCCTCGAGGTTCTTCTGGAAGAAGTGATGCGAGAACAGCTTGGTCATGCGGTCGGTGGTGGCCTGCCAGTACAGGTTGGCGTTCTCGATGGCAATCGAGGCGAAACGCACGATCTGGGTGATGTACTGGATATCCAGCAGGCTGTAGCTGGGCCGTGGGTCCTTTCCCCCCGTCCTGCCCGAGCCTGAGGCGGGAGCGCCGGGCTTGCGGGGCAGCAGGAGCAGCCCCCCGACGCCCTTGTCGGTTCGAATCGGCAGGATGATGTCCGGCTCCAGGGTCCGGAAGGAGCGGACCGCGGCCTTGTCCGGAAAGCTCTCCGCGAAGAAGGAGAAGGACATCTGGCTGAACTCCAGCCGTTCGAGGAAGGACAGGATCGTGGTCATGGACGGGAGCTCGAGGGCGCGGTCGACCTGTTTGAGTCCCTCGAAGTGATACAGCACGGGGAGGTGCTCTTCCAGCTCGCTGGGCAGCACCAGGGTCACCGACATGCTCTGGAACCTCGCGACCAGGCTGAGCACTACGTTCCGAATGATGTTTTCCACGTCCAGCTGGGCGGTGATCTGAGAGGCGACCTCGATGATCTCCTTCAGGTCCTGGTCGCCCAGTTCGAGGGGAATTTCGTGCAGCTCTCCGGATTCGTCAGGCATTGGTGTGCAAGGATTATACGGCAAAACGGAGGCCCCTGCCAAGAACGGAATCACCGGTGAGCGAGTGTGGAGTCGCTTGCCAGCCAAGTGGCATTCTCGTACAATGGACGGCAAATGCGAAAACTGATCCAGCAGTACGCAAAGGACTTGACCGCCGGGAGGCTTGCGTCCGGCTACGAGCACTCCTACCGCCTCTACCACCTGGCCCGCCATATCGGCGAGGGGATCGAGTACGATGACGAGGTGCTGCACGCGGCCTGCTTTCTCCACGACGTGGAGCTGGCGGCGCGGCGTCCGGAGCTCTCGGCCGAGAAGGCTCGGGCGATCCTGCAGGAGACGGGGTTCACGCCGGCCAAGATACAGGCGGTGTACCAAGCCATCCTGGAGCACATGCCGGGGGAGGAACGGGAGGAGGCGTCGCCGGAGACCAAGCTCCTGCATGACGCCAACCTCCTGGACACTCTCGGGGCCGTCGGCTTCGCCCGCCTGTCGATCGGCTCCTTCTTCTGGTTCCATCACAAGACCATGCAGGAGGTGCTGGCCCTGCTGCGCCAGTGGCGGGGATACGCCGATCGGTTCTACTTCTCGGCCAGCCGGGAGCTGGCGGCCCGCAAGGTCGAGTTTCTCGACCTTGCCGTGGAGCAGCTGGCGGGGGAGCTGTCCCTGTAGGGAGCGCGCCCGGGTCTTGACAAGGGCTGGCCATTCTCTCACCTTTGGTGGATACTACTACGCCTCGTACCGCGCGAGAGACGGCGCTTGGAGACCAAAGCCCCTATGGACGTGGAACGCCTGATCAAGACCCTGCATCCCCTGGAAGTCCGCATTCTCCTGCATTTCCAGCCCGGCCAGGAGATCGACGCCGGGAAAGTCCAGGCCGAGCTGGGCTTCAATCTGGGACAGTGCAATCAGGCGTTCAGCTGGCTCGCCGCCAAGGAGCTCCTCGAGGAGACCTCCCGGCGGCAGCGCATGGAGTACACGATCACGGAGTTGGGCCGGGAGTACCGGCAGCAGGGCACTCCGGAGGCCCGGGTCGTAGGGTTGCTGCAGGCGGAGGGGCCGCTCACCCTCCCGGAGATCGCCGCCCGCCTGGGGCTGGAGAACCGGGACGTCGGCTCTGCGTTCGGCACTCTGTCCCGGGAGGGGGTCCTGGCCATGGACCCGGACAAGCGAGTGTCGGTGGCCGCGCCGGGGCCTCCGGGGAGCGTGCAGGCCGTGGCGGGGCTGCTCGCCCTCTTCGACCATCGGGAGACCGTGGGCGAGGAGGAGCTGTCAGGAGAGCAGGCTGAGCTCCTGCGGGGGCTGGCCCGCAAGCGAGGGGCGGAGCGGGGGCTGTTCCGGGGAGTCGAGCGGGAGGAGGTGGGCTACCGCCTCAGGCCGGAGTCCGCGCCGGTGCAACGGGAGCTCGAGACCCGCGGCATGACCGGCGAGGAGATCGGAGTGATCACCCCGGAGGTCCTGCGCGGCGGGAGCTGGCGCCGCGGCAGCTTCCGCAGCTACAACATCCAGCTTCCGCCGCAGCGGGTGCTGGGGGGGCGCAAGAACCCGTACGTCGAGTTCCTGGAGCACCTGAAGGACAAGCTGACCGCTCTGGGTTTCGAAGAATACGACGGGCCGCTTCTCGAGACCGAGTTCTGGAACTGCGATGCCCTGTTCATGCCCCAGTTCCATCCGGCCCGGGACATCCACGACGTGTACTACCTCAAGTCCCCCACCCACGCCCGGGCCATCGCCCAGCCCTACCTGGACCAGGTGGGCGCGGCTCACGAGAACGGCTGGACCACCGGCAGCCTGGGCTGGCGCTACCCATTCGACCGGGATTTCACCCGGCGCATGATCCTGCGCAGCCAGGGCACGGTGCTGTCCGCCAAGGCCCTGACCACGGCCAGGGTCCCGGGGAGATACTTCGGGGTGGTGCGCTGCTTCCGCTACGACAAGGTCGACGCCACCCATCTGGCGGACTTCTATCAGACCGAAGGAATCGCCCTGGGGCACGAGGTCAATCTCAAGACCCTGCTCGGGCTGCTCAAGATGTTCGCCGTCGAGGTGGCGGGGGCCCGGGAGTTCAAGTTCGTGCCGGGATACTTCCCCTTCACCGAACCCTCGGTGGAGATCCATATCCGCCACCCCGAGCTGGGCTGGTTCGAGCTGGGCGGCTCCGGGATCTTCCGCCCGGAGGTGACCCGGCCGCTGGGAGTGGACGTGCCCGTTCTGGCCTGGGGGCTCGGGATCGACCGCATGGCCCTGGTGGCGCTCGGGCTGAACGACCTGCGGGACCTGTTCACGGCGGACCTCGAGCAGGTGCGGCTGCGCCGGCGGCACAGTCGCCGGCGGCAGCAGCGGAGCGGAGAGCACCGGGGGTCGAGGAGCTAAGGCATGCCCAAGATCGAGGTTCAGGAACGCAACTTCTTCTCCCTGCTGGGCAGGACTCTGCCGCGGGAGGAACTGGAAGCCCTCCTGCCGTCGGCCAAGGCCGAGCTGGACGACTGGCTTCCCGGCGAGGTGATCAAGTTCGAGCTCAATGACACCAACCGCCCGGACCTGTGGTCCGCCCCGGGGCTGGCCCGGCAGCTGAGGTTCCGGCTCGAGGAAAGCCTGCCGGAGTACCCCTTCTTCTCGCGGACCGGCGCTGCCCAGGAGGCGGGGGAGCGCGTGGTGGAGGTGGACCCGGGTCTGCGCGAGATCCGCCCCTACATCGCCGCCTTCATCGCCACGGGGGTCCCGATCAGCGAGCACCAGCTGGTCGACCTGATTCAGGCCCAGGAGAAGCTGTGCGGCAGCTTCGGGCGCAAGCGCAGCACCATCGCCATGGGGGTGTACCGGGCGGACCTGATGCGTTTCCCCGTGCACTACCTGGCAGCCGACCCGGATGCGACCGCCTTCGTGCCGCTGGACTTCTCCCGCAAGCTGACCCTGCGGCAGATCCTCTCCGAGCACCCCAAGGGGATCGAGTTCGGCGGGATCGTGGCCTCCTTCCAGCGCTTCCCGTACCTGGCTGACGACCATGGGGAGACCTTGAGCTTTCCGCCCATCATCAACAGCGCGCGCCTGGGCGCCGTGGAGGTGGGGGACTCGAACCACTTCGTGGAGCTCACGGGCACGGACATGGACACCCTGCTGCTGGCCTGCTCGATCGTGGCCTGCGACATGGCGGACATGGGCTACTCGATTCTGCCGGTGCGGGTGTCCTATCCCTATGACACCCCGTACGGCCGGGAGGTGGTCACGCCCTTCTACTTCCAGAGCCCCGTCTCCGTCGATGTCGGGGAGGCCGCCCGGATGCTCGGCGAACCGATCGGGGCCGCCGAGGCCGAAGCCTGCCTGCGCCGGGCGGGAAACCCCGTGGAGAGCTCCGGGAACCGGCTGACCGTGACCCCGCCCCCGTACCGCAACGATTTCCTGCACCCGGTGGACGCGATCGAGGAGATCATGATCGGTCGCGGGATGGACAGCTTCGAGCCGGTATGGCCGGAGGATTTCACGGTGGGACGGCTGGCCCCAATGGAGGAGCTGGCGCGGCAGGTGCGGGAGCTGGTCGTGGGACTGGGCTACCAGGAGATGATCTACAACTACCTGGGCTCACGGCGGGACTTCATCGACCGCATGAACGTTTCCGGGGAGGAGATCATCGAAATCGCCAACCCGATGAGCGAGAGCTACGAGCTGGTGCGCAACTCCCAGCTGCCCAACCTGCTGTCCACCGAGGCCGTGTCCAGCCGCGCGGCGTACCCTCACAAGATCTTCGAGGTCGGCAAGATCGCCCGCCTGGACGAGCAGGACAACTACGGGTCGGTGACCCTCACCGCCCTGAGCTTCCTGTACAGCGACCGGGAGGTGACCTTCAACGAGGTCAACGCCCACCTCGCCTCCCTGTTCTACTACCTGGGGGTCGAACACAGCCTCGAAGAGACGGAGGACCCCCGCTTCGTTCCGGGGCGCACCGGAGCGATCCTGGTGGGCGGAAAGCGGATCGGGATCATCGGGGAGCTCCACCCCGAGGTCCTGGAGCGCTGGAGCATCCAGATGCCCTGTGCGGTCGTGGAGTTGGAACTGGACGGGATCCTGGAAGGATAGCCCGCGAGCGACGGCTCGAGGGCGGCCCGGCGGGGCCATCCCTCAAGGCGGCCCGGCAAGGCTCTGCAAGGAGGAATCTCATGGACGTGCAAGCGGTGCCCCTGAGCTGGGAGGAGGGCTGCAACATCATCGTGGGTCAGTCCCACTTCATCAAGACCGCCGAAGACTTGGCGGAGATCATGAGCTCGTCGGTGCCCGGGGCGGAGTACGGCCTGGCCTTCTGTGAAGCCTCGGGACCGTGCCTGATCCGGACCGAAGGCAACGACGAAAGCCTGGTGAGCCAGGCGGCCGAGTGCGCGCGAGCGGTCGGGGCGGGGCACAGCTTCTACCTGATCCTGCGCAAGGCCTTCCCGATCAACGTGCTCAACCCGATCAAGGCCTGCCAGGAGGTGGCCCGGATCTTCTGTGCCACGGCCAACCCGCTGGAGGTGCTGGTCGTGCAGACCGGCCAGGGGCGCGGCATCGTCGGGGTCGTGGACGGCTCCTCCCCCAAGGGAATCGAGGGGCCCGAAGACAAGACCGAGCGCCGGCAGATGCTCCGGCGCTTCGGCTACAAGTTCTAGCCCCGCCCCGGGTCCTGTCCGGCGGGCAGGTACTCCGGTCGCATCGGGGTAAAGAAGTCCACCA
>JAFGFV010000394.1 GCA_016930895.1 Spirochaetales bacterium
CACGTCCTCCCCGAGGGGGATCTTGCGGCAGTGGATCTGCAGGATCTTCTCCCGCTCCCGGGTGTCCGGCATGTCGATGACCACCTGCCGGTCGAAGCGCCCCGGGCGCAACAGCGCCGGATCGAGGACGTCGGGCCGGTTGGTGGCGGCGATGATGATGACCCCGTCCTTGGTGTCGAACCCGTCCATCTCCACCAGCATCTGGTTGAGGGTCTGCTCGCGCTCGTCGTGGCCCCCGCCGTAGCCGGCGCCGCGGACCCTGCCGACCGCGTCCAGCTCGTCGATGAACAGGATGCACGGGGCGTGCTTGCGCCCCTGCTCGAACAGGTCCCGGACCCGGCTGGCACCGACGCCCACGAACATCTCCACGAAATCGGATCCCGACATGTGGAAGAACGCGACCCCCGCCTCCCCGGCGATGGCCTTGGCCATCAGGGTCTTGCCGGTGCCCGGAAGTCCCACCAGGAGAACCCCTTTGGGGATCTTGGCCCCCAGCTTGGCGAACTTCTGGGGGCTCTTGAGGAACTCCACGACCTCCTGCAGCTCGTACTTGGCCTCGTCCTGGCCCGCCACGTCCTGGAAGGACATCCGCTTGCCGGTGTCCAGGTACTGCTTGGCCCGGCTCTTGCCGAAATTGAAGGCCCTGCTGCCGCTGCCCTGGACCTGGCGAAACAGGAACCAGATGAAGGCGAAACCGATGACCCAGGGAAGGAACTCGATGAACACTCTGAAGGGCGATACGGCCTTGGGGCCGCCGGTCACCCGCACGCCCTTCTCCAGGAGCCGGTCCATCAAGTTGGGGTCCGGATAGGGGATCGTGGTCTTGAAGAGGTTTACCTCCCCCGCCTGCCCGCGGAAAGAGCCCTGGATCTCGAACTGGTCGACGATCTTGACCGAGTCGATCATCCCCTGGTCGAGGTAGTTCAGGAACACCGAGTACGGGATCTCCTGGCCGGCGCCACGGTCGCTGTACACGAAGAACATCACGAAGATGACCACCAGAACCAGCAGGGACACGAGGGCAATACGGTTGTTGAAGGTGAACTTAGGAGGTCCCGGTTCGGGCCCTTTCTTGTCCGGCCTGTTATTGTCGCTCACTTCACCTCCACGGCTGTCGGAGACCGCCTTCGAGTGCGGTGGGGATCTCAGCCCCTCTCCACGGCCCGCCGCAGCGCGGAACGAAGCTCGCCGGGCAGTCCGGGATCGAAACGGTCGAGGTACCCGAGCGGGCCGCCCAACACCGCAAGAATTCCCCTTCCGCTGTCCACGACCGGTACCTTCCAGCGCTCACTGCAGGGGATCTTCCAGTCACCAAGCAGCTTCCGGACCGGCCTGTGCGCACGACCGGTCCAGATTCTGTCTCCGGCCTGGACGGAACGAAAGACCAGACTCTCCGCAACCGCCCTTGTCCCGCCTCCGACTCTTCCTGCCGGCTGGGTACCCAAACCCGCGCCCCGACTGTCGGGCTTCGCGAGAGCGTCCTGGTCGAGGAACACGAAACGCAAACCAGCCTCTGCGACCAAGGCCGCAGACCCGCCTGGGACCCGTATAAAATACCCCTTTTTGCCACCCCGGACAATATCCCGTTCCAGAAAAAGCCGACCGCCCCGGCTCCGCAGGATCATGCCGTGGCCCGCCAGCAGCACGCCGCCTCCCCGCTGCCCCCTCGGGTCACGTAGGATTGCGAAGAAACGCTGCGGCACCCTGCGAAAGGCCGGACCCCAGCGGTCGATTTGCCCGTAGAGTGACTGGAGACGCAATAGGTACGGCGCCCGGAAGAACTCCTCGCGGTCGATGCTCCAGCCGCCGCGCTGCGCCTCGGTCGCCGTACCCGCGCCCGGCTCCAGGCCGATGCCCGGCTCGGGCCGCCAGTGCAGGCGGCCCTGGGCCTCCGAGCGCAGCAAGGAGGTGATCTCGCGCATGCTTCGGGACAGCCGCTGCAGGGCGCCCCGGTACCCCGGGAACAGCTCCTCGGCCACCGGCAGCAGGCGGTGGCGCACGGCGTTGCGCAGGATCGAGAGATCCTGATTGCTCGAATCCAGGCGGTACTCCAGGCCTCGTTCCCGCAGCCACCGCCCGATCTCACTTCGACCCGCCTCTCGCAAGGGGCGAAGGAGCACGCCTCTGGATCTCCGTATGCCGCGCAGACCCGCCGTCCCCGCTCCCTGGAAGAAGCGCATCACCAGCGTCTCCACGTGATCGTCCAGGTTGTGCCCCAGGGCCAGATACGAGCACCCGGTCTCGCGCAGCGTCCGCCGCAGGAAACGGTACCGAGCCGTCCGGGCCGCCTCCTCGACACCGCAGCGCCGGCGCCGGGCGCGCGCGGCAAGGACCCCCGGAGAAATGCGCCCCACGGTCAGCTCCACTCCTGCTTCGGCGCAGCAGCGACGCACGAACTCCAACTCCTCCCGCAGCTCAGCGGGCGGGCGAAGCCCGTGGTCGAGGTACGCCGCCGCAATCCTCAGGGGATAGGCGGACGACAGCCCCGCCAACAAGGACAGCAGCGCCCGGGAATCCGGGCCCCCCGAGAAGGCGACCAGCACCCCCGCACCCGCGGGGACCCCGCGGCGCTTCAGGCAGGCGAGTACGCGCTGCTCAAGCGTCCGGGTTCCTCTGGTTGAGCTCATTCATCACCTTCTCAGGGTCCTCTGTCAGGAGCGCCGCGACCGCGTCTGCCGCCCTGCTCAGTGCAGCTTGGATCAACGCCGCCTCCGCTGCGGGCGGCTCCCCGAGGACGTACTCCACCACCTCCTCCGCCCGTCCCGGGTGCCCGATCCCAAGATACAGCCGCATGAAATCCTCCCGACCCAGGGCCTGGATGATCGAGGCCAGGCCCTTGTGGCCCGCGGAGGAACCCTTGCGCCTCAGGCGGCACTGGCCGGGGGAAAGGTCCAGGGTATCGCATACGACCAGGAGGCTCTCCGGGCCGCCGCCTGCCCTCCCCAGGACCTCCGGGAGGACCCGCCCCGAGCGGTTCATGAACGTCAGAGGCTTGACGAGGGCGAGCCGCCCGGTCCCAACCTGGACGCGGGCCATGGCGTACGCTTTGAGGAAGGGCTTCCTGAGGGCGACGCTCCACCGGTCCGCCAGGATGTCCACCACGCGGAACCCCACGTTGTGGCGGGTGGATTCGTAGCGCGGGCCCGGATTGCCCAGACCGACGACGGTAAGCTGCAGCGCCTACTCCTGAGCCGCTTCCTCGCCCGCAGCCGCAGCCGCTTCCGCGGCCTCGGCCAGGGCTTCCTCCTCGGCCGCCTCGGGCTTCTCTTCGACCCGCTTGTGTGCAACCGTACAGACGACCTGGTCGGGGGGGTTGAGGATTTTCACTCCCTCCGGCGTAGCCACGTCGCGAATGTGGATCGACTGGGACAGCTCAAGACCCGCCACGTCGACCACGATGCGCTCGGGGAGGTCCTTCGGCAGGCACTCGACCTCGACTTCGTGCACGAAGGACTCCAGCAGCCCTCCCTCCCGGACCCCTATGGGCGCCCCGCTCAGCTGAAGAGCCACGTTGGTGCGCAGCACCCTGCCGCGCTCGATCTCGTAGAAGTCGACGTGAATCACCTTCCCGCTGACGCAGTCCTCCTGGAAGTCGCGAATCAGCACGTCATGGCTGTGCTTGTCCAGCTTCAGGCTGATGATCGTACTCTCGGAAACCGCGTGGAACTTGGTGGCGAACTCGTGAGCGTCCACGGCGATGCTCTTGGGCTCGGTATGCCCGTAGACCACCGCCGGAATCAAGCCCTCCCGGCGCAGAGCGCGAGCCCGTCCCTTGCCCGTTCCCTGCCGCTCGGTGGCTTTCAGTGTCTTATGCTCCATGTTTCTACTCCTTGAGCGAAATAGCTGGGACGGCAGGATTCGAACCTGCGAAATGCCGGTACCAAAAACCGGTGGCTTACCGCTTGCCTACGTCCCAGAGATG
>JAFGFV010000395.1 GCA_016930895.1 Spirochaetales bacterium
AAGTTCGGGGCAATAGTGATCAGGTTCAGGCCGAAGGGCCTGTCCGTGAGCTCCCGGGTCTTCCTGATCTCCTCCCTGAACAGCTGGATGGGCATGTTGCCCCCGGCCAGCACGCCGAAGCCCCCGGCGTTGGAGGTCGCCGAGACCAGCCCGGAGGTCGAGATCCAGGTCATGGCGCCCCCGAGGATCGGGAACTCAACCCCCAGGAACTCCCGGCCCCGTTTCCAGAGTCTCTCCAGATAGGCCTGCGGCGACTCGCCGCCTGCCTTTGAATCCTTGTGCTGCATCGGTTGCGGCCTCCTCTCGGCCGCAATGCTCCCCCTGCCCGCGGCTTACGCAGCCCGCGGCTCAGGCAGCCTGCGGCAGAGTCCCACCCTACCACGGAGGCGCGGGCTCTGTCAGCTGCCGGCTGCCTCAGGGGGAGCCGGCGACCCTACACGGGTGCCGCCGCCGGCAGGCCGCTGGAGGGAAGCTGGCCCGAGGGAAGCCCGGCCAGCACGGCCTCCCCCTTGATCTTGTGGGCGGACAGCTGCATGGCCTCGGGGGTCAACCCGAGGGCGTAGGCCACGAGCTCGGCGATGTGGAAAGCCGGCACGGTCCGGCGCCCGGGCTCCCGGCGGCACAGGAGGAGCTGGCCGGTGTCGAACTGAGTGAAGCAGGTGGGGCAGGCCACGGCCACGGCCTCCAGGCCCGCCTCGTTCATCCAACTCAGTTTCTCCTCCAGGACCTGGAGGGACTCCGGGTTGCGCCCGGCGTTGATGTTCAAGGCGGCGCCGCAGCACAGGTCCTGTCGGTTGTACTCCACAATCTCGGCCCCCAAGGTCTCGAGGATCACCTCCATGCTTTCGGGCAGCGGGTGGAAAGGGTCCCGGGGTCCGTCGTTCATGACTTCGGAGGGCCTGAAGTAGTGGCAGCCGTAGTGGGTCCCGATCTTGAGGCCCGTCAGGGGGCGCACCACCTGCCGCTCGAGGCGCTCGAGGATCGGCTCCTGGACGAGCAGGTCCGGCAGGTGATAGATGTGCATGTTCCCCTGATACTCCCGGCCCTGGCGACGGAGCATGTCGTGCACGAACAGGCGCTTCTTCTCGTCCTGGGCCAGGATGTGGTTGGTCTCCCGCAGGGTATTGGTGCACCCCGCGCACAGGGTGACCACGTCCAGGCCCTTCTCTTCGGTCAGGCAAAGGTTGCGCGCCGCCAGCGCCAGCCAGGCGTCGAAATGCACCTCTTTGAGGCCCAAGGGGGCCGGACAGCAGCCGAACTTGACGTCCACCAGCTCGATGTCCAGCAGGGGGGCCAGGAACCTGGCGGCAACTTCCATTCCCGGGTACTTGATCGGGATGACGCAGCCGGTAAAGATCGAAATCGTCATTGCATGCAGTCCTTCTTGGGCCGGTTCCTCTACAGCTCCAGGATCTCTTCGAGCCCGGCCTCGCGGAGGATTTGGCGGATCTCGTCGGTGTTCGGCCGCTTGAGCGGCTTGAGGCCCAGGGCTTCACGTACCCGGTCGGAATGAGAGGTGGCCCGGATCGACCACCCCGTTTCCGCCATCAGGCGGATGTTCTCCCGCACCGGGGTGGGCAGGTTGCCCCGCCGGGCCGCCAGGTTCATGATGTGCGTCAACAGTCCGGTAATGGCGATTCCGTGCGGGCAGCGCTCCTGGCAGGCATGGCAGGTCGTGCAGGCCCACAGGGTTTCGTCCGCCAGGACTTCCTCCTGTTCGCCGTAGAGCATGTAGCGCAGGATGATCTCCCGGGGATTGTACCCCTCCACGACCTTGGCGGATGGACAGCTGCCCGTGCATATGGCGCACTGCAGGCAGCGGTAGAACTCTTCCTTGTCGTACAGATCCAGTGCTCTGGCCATCAGGCGTTCACCGGCACCTTTCGGGCCAGGGCCCGCGCCAGGCGCTCCTCGTACTTCTTCTCCCGTTCGCCGAAGAAGCGCATACCTCGCTTGATCTCTTCGCCGTCGATCGTGGCCAGCTTCTTGTTCATCGCCTCGATCTTCTCCTGGAAGCGCTGGCCCTCCGCGGCGCTCACCCAGACCAGCTGCAGGCGCTCAGGGTCCAGCCCGTTCTGCTCCATCAGCTTGCGCACCCGGTGGTAGCGCTTCTCGGTGTAGGTGTTGGCGTCGATGTAGTGGCAGTCCCCCACGTGGCACCCGGAGATCAGGACCATGGCCACCCCCCGGGCAAAGGCTCGCTCGATGAAGCGCGTGGACACGCGGCCCGAACACATGGTCCGGATGATGCGCACCTCCGTGGGGTACTGCATGCGGCTGACCCCGGCGAAGTCCGCCCCGGCGTAGGAGCACCAGTTGCAGTTGAAGGCCAGGATCTTCTTGTCCGACTCGTATTCGGTGAAGGCGTCGATCTGGGCCAGGATCTGCTCGTCGGTGAAGTGCCGCATGGTGATGGCCCCAAACTGGCACTCCGCCCCGCAGGTGCCGCAGCCCGAACAGGCGGCCTCCACGACCACCGCTTTCTTGTCGGCGTCCAGGTAGATGGCCTGGTAGGGGCACACCTTCACGCAGGCGCCGCAGCCGGTGCAGATCTCTGGATCCACCCGGGCGGTGATCGCCTCCACGGTGACCTTGCCCCGGCGCATGATGATCCCCGCCCGGGCGGCAGCCGCCGATGCCTGGGTCACCGAATCCTTGATGTCCTTGGGCCCTTCCGCGCAGCCCGCGAGGAACACTCCCCGGGTGGAGGTGTCGACGGGACGGAGCTTGGGGTGGGCCACCATGAAGAACCCCCCGGAGGTCAACGACAGGGTCAGGAACCGCCGCACCAGCTCGCTGCCCGTGCTCGGCTTGAGACCCACCGAGAGGATGACCATCTCCACGTCGATCTCGTACAGCTTGCCGAGCAGGGTCGATTCCCCGAGCAGGCGCAGATCGCCGTTTCTCAAGGGCACGATCTCTCCGGGAATCCCGTGGATGAACTGTACGCCGGCCTTCTTGGCCCGCTGGAAGAGGTCCTCGAAGCCCTTGCCGAAGGCCCGGATGTCGATGTAGAAGACCTTGATCTCCGTGTCCGGCCAGTGC
>JAFGFV010000001.1 GCA_016930895.1 Spirochaetales bacterium
GGGATTCTCCTCCGAGCCCAGCGGCACTTCCTTCTGACCCTCAGCGCCCGCCAGGGCCAGCCCGCCTGCCAACAGCAGGGCCAGAGTCAACAGGGCAATCCTCTTGTGCATGTGCTCCTCCTTTATGGACTTTGGCTCACGATAAGCCAGGCGGGAGGGGAGCGTCAAGGTGACGGGGGCTGCTTCTGTCGCCCCGGGCGCCTCGGGTCCGGTCCCCACGCGGCACCTTCAGAACTGCAGCCCGAAATCCAGGTCCAGCGCCAGGGCCTCGCCGTCCAGCCGGCTCCCGACCAGGGGAACGCACAGGTAGCCGACCGCGTAGATCACGTCGAACAGGTCCAGGTAGATCCCGACCCCGGTGGACATCAGGAAACCTCCGGGCGTGCCCTCCGGGTCTCCCCAGAAACCGGCGCCGTACCCCGCGTCCAGGAAGGCGAGCAGCCCCGGCATGAGCGCCCGGCGCTCGTCGTCCACGGCCCAGAAGGGAGGGAGATTGAAGCGCACCTCGAGGTTGTTCAGGATCTTGAGCTGGGTGTCCCACGAGTAGGCCTCGAAGCCCCGCACCCCTTCGTCCCCGAGGCCCTGGCGCGGGTTGCGACCGCCGAAGCTCTGCATCACGTACAGCGGCATGGCCCGCCGGGCATCCGCGTAGTCGATGGAGAAGAAGTCTCCCAGGTAGATCGTGATCCCCGGCCGCGCGGAGGAGCCCGCCCCCCGGTAGAGGGTGCGGAAGCCCATGGCCGAGAGGTTGACCCGCCAGAAGTCCGTGGCCCCCATGACCGCGGGAAACCAGGGGCTCGCCTCGAAAGAGAACTCCGCGTAGTAGCCGTCCCAGGAACGGGTGCGGGGATCGAAGAGGAGCCCGTCGAGATCCAGCCCCACCAGGAAGGAGGTGCCGAGGATGCCCTCCGCATCGGTGCCGGCGTAGGCCTGCTGCCAGGCCTCGTGGTAGGCCTCGATGTCCGCGACCCGCCCGGGGTCGGTGCACCAGTAGGCCCGGCCGTCCAGGTAGCGCTCGTAGCGGCCCCTGCCGAAGGCGAAGGCCTCCAGCCAGTTGCGCTCCAGGCGGGGGTTCCAGAGGATCCCCTGGACCACGCCGAGCTCCCACTGGAGCCTGGGGCTGTTGAACTCCAGGCGCAGGTCGTGTCCCGCCGCCGCCTCCGGCGGGATCTCGTGGTGCGGGGAGTAGTCGACGTCCCGGTAGGTCAGCCGGCCCTCGTAGCCTGCCCCAAGGCTGGCCTGGAGGATCGTCTGCACCCCGGGGAACGGCTGCCAGCCGCGATACCCGAAGGTCAGGTCGGCGCCGGTGGGGATCTTGTCGGCCCCCCAGGTAAAGTACCAGCGCAGGCCGTCGACCTGAAAGAAGAACGGCTCGGGCACTCCGGGGGCCCCCTCCTCAGGCCAGGCCGGGGCCAGCGCGACGCCGAGTGCCAACCCGGCCAGCAGCACCGCCGCAGGAAGTCGCATGAAGCCGTGCCCGCGGGACCCGTCAGTCCGAGAGCACGAGAACCGACTCGGGATAGTAGCGCACCATGTTGTTTTCCAGGCACCAGTTCAGGCGGGCCTGGAGAAGCCTGTTCTTGGTGTCCAGGTCGATGTCCTCCTTCAGGAGG
Organism: Spirochaetales bacterium; assembly: GCA_016930895.1. The sequence continues at coordinate 1,614 of JAFGFV010000001.1, forward strand.
ATAAAATCCACGTCGATGCGCAGGGGCCGCAGCGGGAACAGATGCCGGGTGCTCTTGCGCGGCAGGATCTTGCCCTCGATGGTGCGGCGTACCACCTCTTCCTTCGTGAAGAACGGGCGCTTGAACAGGGATTGGGCCCGGGCGTGCTGGCGGAAGGTCCTTTCGGACTGATCGTCGGCTACATAGACGACCCGAAGGTGGCGTCGGTCCAGGGCGGCCTCGAAGTTCTTGAGGGCCCGTATCAGTACGTCCAGTCCCAGGCGCGCCTCGGGCAGGCGGGCCTCGTAGACGACCCCTTCCCGGGTCAGGATCGCGAAAGAGGCCCGGTGCTGTCGGATGTTCTGCACGGTCCGGGGGAAATCCTCGTGCTCCACCAGCTCGAGGCCTTCCTGCTGGGCGAAGGCCCGCAGGAGCGGCCGGTCGGGACAGTGATCCAGGATCAAGGCGTCCCAGCCGAAGAGCCCGATCGAGGGATCGTCGTAATCCACTTCGTAGACCACCACGTCCCGGCAGCCGAGGGCCTTCAGGGCGGTGACCCGGTGCATGCCGTCCAGGGCGATGTAGTGCCCTTGGTAGTGGGTCACGATGATGGGGTTCTTGACGATGCCATCGTGATCGATGTTCGTGCTGAGCTTCTGCGTCCACTCCTCGACCACCCCTTCGTGCAGGAGGATCGAGGAGATCGGGATGATCTTGATCTTGGTGAAGATCTCTTTCATCTTCTGCCGAACGATACATCGTCCCGGCGGCGTTTTCAAGACAGGGGTTTCGGCGGTACATTGGGGCCATGGTGCTGGCTGTCGGCATGAGCGGCGGGGTGGACTCCAGCGTGGCCGCCCTGCTGTTGAAGGAACGCTTTCCACGGTTGGTGGGAGTCACCCACCTGATCTGGCCGGGGTCCCGCTGCTGCTCCGGGGAGGCCCTGTCACGGGCTGCCGCCGTGTGCCGGCGCCTGGGCATCGCCCACGTGCAGGTAGACCTGTTCGAGCGTTTCCGGGAAGCCGTGGTCGAGGAGTTCGTGAACGACTACCTGGAGGGGCGCACGCCCAATCCGTGCGTGCTCTGCAACGGGCTGGTGCGCTTCGACGCCTTTCATTCCCGTCTGGTCGAGCGCCTGGGGCGGGAGGGACTGCTCGAAAAGGGCGAGGAGCTGTGCATGGCCACGGGTCACTATGCCCGGATCACCCGCAGCGGGGAGGAGACACGTCTCGAAAAGGGGCGTGACCCGCTCAAGGACCAGAGCTACATGCTGTACCGGGTGCGCCGGGAGATGCTGTCTCGCCTGGTGCTGCCTCTGGGGGAGTATCACAAGGCCAGGGTCCTGGAGCTGGCCGAGTCTGCCGGGTTGGAGTACCGGACGGTCCGGGAGAGCCAGGACGCCTGCTTCGTCGAGGGGAGCTACGTCGAGTTCATCCGCCGGTACACCGGCCGGGACGACCTGCTGCGTCCCGGCGAAATCCGCGACCAGGAGGGCCGGCTGCTCGGCAGGCACCGGGGCACCGTGCACTACACCGTGGGGCAGCGCCGCGGCCTGGGCCTGGGCAGCGGCCCGTGGTACGTGGCGAGGCTGGACCCGGGGGCCAACCGGGTGGTCGTGGCCCGCAGGCAGGAGGCGGAGAGCCGGAGCTTCCGGATCGGCCGCGCCAACTGGCTGGTGGAGATTCCCGGCGGCCCTCTGCGCTGCGGCGTCAAGGTCCGCTACCAGAGCGAGGAGGTCCGCTGCCGCGTCGAACCCGAGGCGGAGGGGAGGGCGGGAGACTGGCGAGTCACCCTCGAGCGGCCCGAAATCCTGACGCCGGGGCAGTCAGCCGTGTTCTACGACGGGACCCGGGTCCTCGGCGGCGGGATCATCCAGCCGCGATAGCTTCGGGAGCGATCGCCGCGCCGGGCCCGTCGGGGCCGGCGCGGGGAGGGCGGGGTCAGATCCTCTCGGTCGCCACCGCGTCCCGGGTGGCCAGGACCTCGGTCTGAGGCAGGTTGAGCCAGGAGGCGGGCAGGCCGGCGTCGCGGTCCAGCATGCCCCGCAAGCCCTCGCGCTTGGCGCTGCCGCTGACGAGAAAGAAGATCCTGCGGGAGGCCCGGAGGAGACCCGCCGTGAGGGTCAGGCGAAAGCCCTGTAGGCTGGGCGCATAGATGGCGGCGGTCCAGCCCGGGATCTCGGGACCGACCGGCACTTCGCCGGTGCGGGCGGCCCCCGACAGGCCCGGGACCGCCACTCCGTCGGGGAACAGGGACACGGTGTGGCCGTCCGCCCCTAGCCCGAGCAGGGTCAGGTCCGGGGCGTGGGCGGGCTGGACCTCCGCCTCCTCGGCCGTCGATTCGGACGGACTCTCGGGGGCTCCCAGCAGGCTGCGCAGGGCCCGCTGGTAGTCCCGGGCCCGCTCGAGGGGAGTCCCTTCCCCGGCCCGCCAGGACAGGATCCGCTCCTCCGGCACCCCCAGGGGCTCGAGAAGGCTGCGGCGGATCATGCCTTCGTTGCTGCTGGGGTCGTTCACGGGCACCCAGCGTTCGTCCCCGATGACCCAGTGAACGCTGTGCACCGCGGCGCCCAAAGGCTCGAGCAGCCGGGCCAGGCGCTGGTAGCAGGGCGTGGGGGTCGAGCCCCCCGAGAGGATCACCACCGGGTTGGGGTAGCGTCCCAAATCCTCCTCGATGAGCCGCGCGAAGAGCCCGGCGGCTTCCTCGGCCATCTGCTCCGCGTCGGCGTAGACCCGTGTCTGTTTCACATCTCACCCCCCCTCGGGCGATCCGGCGGCATTTACCAGGTCCAGGACCTCCGCGAACACCGGTTCCATGGCGTGCGCGTCCACCTCCCTGAGCAGAGACTCCCCGGGACTGGGAAGGTCGAAGCTCAGGTGCTCCCTCCGCTCTCCCGGCCCTTCCAACAGGATGCACCCGGGCGCCTCGGATTCCCGCTTCAGTCCCAGGCTCCCGCCTCCGGCGAGCTCGATCTCCAGGACACACGTCTGCCCGTCTGCCTGCGGGCGCTCGTGCTCGACCTCCACCGTGGCACCGCGGGCATCGGACATGCTCGCCCCTTCTCCCTGCAGCCGGGCAGGGGTCCAGCCCAGGCGGGAGGCCAGCCAGAAGAAGAACAGGAGCGCTTCGGTGCGCCTCCATCCCCGCAGGCGCACCTTGCGGATCTCTTCGAGCGCCGCCCGCGCCTCCGGCGGATCGAACAACCGCGCCGTGCCCAGCCGCAGGGAGTGGATCCGGTGCCAAGCAAAGTCGGCGCAGGGCACACCGCGGGAGTGGACGCCCCCGGCCAAGGTCCGCAGGACCGTTGCCGGGTCCTCTCCGGCATCCTCCGCGAAGCCGCTGTCGGCAATGAAGCGGTCGGTGAGCGCAGCGATGCGTTCGACCACTTCGGGCAATCCGGCCGTGCTCTCCAGCCACCACACAAACACGGGGATGTCCCGGATCAGGAGCGGGGACCAGAACCCCGGGTCGCCGCCCACGCCGTCGCTGCCGTTCTGGATCCGGATTTCCTGGAAGCACAGCTCCTGGTTCCTCGGGTCCGGGTGGCAGCGGGCGGACACGAACGCCTCGGAGGGTCCGTCGGTCCCGCTTTCGATCACCACCAGCCGGGCTGGCCTGCGTCCCAGGAGATAGCCCAGCGTCTCCGCCGACGGGTCGCGCGCGAAGGCCCGCCGGAAGATCACCAGGTTGAACAGGCTGGCCTTGGTCCTGGAGGCGCTGGCCGCCGCAATCTGGCGCAGGATTTCCCGCTCGATATCCGCGGGATGGGTCAGGCTGAGCGCAGGGGTGGGGTTCACAGCTTCCTCCAGCGGCGGCCGTCTCCGGGCAGGGCGCGCGACTCCTCGGGGCCGCTGGAGCCGGCGGGGTAGAAGCGGATCGGGATCTCTCGCTGCTGCCAGCCTTCGCGGATCCCGTCCACGAACGCCCAGGCCGCCTCCACCTCGTCGGCCCGGGTGTACAGGGTCGCGTCGCCCAGGATTGCGTCGAGCAGCAGCCGCTCGTAGGCTTCGGGAGGCTCGCCCCCGAAGCTGGAGCCGTAGGAAAAGTCCATGTTCACGGGCCGCATCCCCAAGGAGAACCCCGGAACCTTGGCGTTGAAGTTCAGCATGATCCCCTCGTCGGGCTGGATCCTCAGCACCAGGGTATTGGCCAGGGAAGGGCCGGGCACCAGGCTGGGGAAGATGATGTGCGGGGGATGCTTGAACTGAACGACGATTTCCGTGGTCCTCCTGGCCAGCCGCTTCCCGGTGCGCAGGAAGAACGGCACCCCGGCCCAACGCCAGGATTCGAGATACACCCGGATGGCGGCGAAGGTCTCGGTCTCGGAGGAAGGGCTGACTCCTTGCTCCGAGCGATAGGCCGGGACCTCCTTGCCCTCGACGATGCCCTTTGCGTACTGACCCCGGACCGTATCTGTGGCCACCCGTTCAGGGCGGATCGGCTTGACGGACTTGAGCACCTTGAGCTTCTCGTTGCGGATCGAGTCGGGGTGCAGATCGTTGGGCGGTTCCATGGCGACCAGGCAGAGCAGCTGAAGCAGGTGGTTCTGGACAATGTCCCGCAGGGCCCCCGCCTTCTCGTAGTAGCCGCCTCGGCCTTCGACCCCCAGGGTCTCCGCCATGGTGATCTGCACGTGGTCGATATAGCGGCTGTTCCAGAACGGCTCGAACACCGCGTTGCCGAAGCGCAGGATCATCACGTTCTGGACCGTCTCCTTGCCCAGGTAGTGATCGATCCGGTAGATCTGCGGCTCCCGGAAGGCCTCGGCCAGGCACTCGTTGAGTTTCCGTGCCGAGCCCCGGTCATTGCCGAAAGGCTTCTCCACCACGATCCTGACGAACCTGTTGCCGTCGGCCAGGCCGGCGGCGCCGAGACGGCGGATAATGGTCTCGTATTCCCCCGGGGGCGTGGCCAGGTAGTACAGTCTGCCCTTGTCGCTGCCGACGTGCTCGGCGATCTGCCGATACCCGGCGGCGTCCTCGAAGGGGCTCGAGATGTAACGGACCCGGCCCAGGAACTCCTCCGCCATGGGGTCCGAGATCGGAGCCGGCGAGGAGCTTTCGAGCATGGAGGCGACCTTGCGGCGGAAATCCGCGTCCGACCAGGGACGGCGGGCAAACCCGACGATCTCGAAGTCGCGGATATGCCCGCCCCGGAACAAGCCGTACAGGGCAGGCATCAGCTTGCGGGCCGTCAGGTCCCCGCTGGCCCCGAAGATGAAGAGGGTGAAGGCACCCGGCTCGCGGGTCAGGGACAGGCCGCGCAGCAGCGGGTTCTCGATCATGGCTATACAGTGGGGCAAAAACCCGGGAAAATCAACGTCGCTGAACCGAAGAGAGAAGAATGCGCGCACTGGACCTGCACAACCCCTGGGAGGGCGCCCCGATCTTCTACGTGGAAAGCACCCGTTCGACCATGGACGAAGCTTCGAGCCTGGGCCGGCGGGGTTACCCGGGTGGGACTACGGTGGTGACGGACCACCAGGCGGCCGGCCGCGGGCGGCTCGAAGGGCGGCGGTGGAGCTCGGAGGCCGGGATGAACCTGCTGTTCACCGTGCTGCTGCGCGAGCAAGGGCCGCGGCCGGAGCACTTCCGGCTGCCGCTGCTGGTCGGTCTTGCGGTGTCGCGGACCCTGGAAGCCGCCTTCGGCCTCGAGCCGACGATCAAGTGGCCGAACGACGTGCTGTGCCGGCTGCCGGCCCGGCAGCCGGCACAGCAGCCGGCACCGGCGGCTTCCGCGCGGCCCTCGGGCCGCCACGGCAAGGTGGCCGGGATCCTCTGCGAAGCCCTTTCCCTCGGGGAAGCGCTGCTGCTGCTCGCCGGCGTGGGGATCAACTGCAACCAGCTCGCGTTTCCAGGCCAGCCCGGGGCGGTATCGCTGGCCGGCCTGCTGGGCCGCCCGATCGACCGGCTATACCTGCTCGAAGCCTTCCTGGCGCAGCTGCACGCGACTCTCGCCGACCCCGGCTGGAAGGCCGCGCTCCTTGCCCGGCTGCACCTCCTCGGCCGAGAGGTGACGGTCCGTCAGGGCCTGCCGGACGCCGGTTCAGACCGGCGGGTCAGCGGCACGCTTGCCGGTCTCGAGGAGGACGGAGCGCTCCGCCTCCAGCTTCCCGGCGGAGGGAGCTGCGTCGTCCACAGCGGGGAACTGGCACCCGGGCCCGGCTAGATCTCCCGGATCCCGATTCGGAAGCTCAAGTGGGTCGTCCAGCCGGCCACCGGCAGGGGGTGCGGAACGCACGTGCGCGCTCCCGGACAGGCGCGCAGGGCCCAGCGACCCGCCTCGCGGCGGACCCGCAGGGGGACCACCATGAGCGGGCCGGCCCCCGGCGGCGAGCCGCTTCCGCCTGCCGTGAGCACGAGGGCCGTCTCTCCCTGACTTGCCAGGACTTGCCGCCCGCAGGCCAGCAGGTACCCCTCCGCAGGGAGAACCCTCTCGCGGTGGGTGCTGCCGTCCTCGAACACGGTGCTCAGCTCCGGCGGCGCGCCCCTGGGAAAGCGGAACAGCGGGATCTCGTAAGGCAGGGCCGTCCACAGCGCGGGGGCCTGGGCTGGGAAGCGGATGGTGCATTCTACGCAGAGGTCGGACAGGCCCTCGCGGAAGTAGGCCTCGACCTGCATCTTGAGCTCGCCCCCCCGCGGCCCGATCGTGGCGCTCAAGCTGGTCGCCAGGCCGTGGTCTTGCCCCCGCTCGAACGAGGCGGCGCTGACGGTCCGCAGGGCGCACCGGACCCCTGCAAAGGCGAAGGAGCATTCCGCCGGGGCCCCGCTCAGGATCTCACGCCCCTCCCGGGAGATCCCGCGCAGGCGTCCGTCGGCAAATTGGGCGACGAACTGCGACCCCGGCAGGGAAACCGTCCCGCCCATTTCCGCGAACTGGATCTGGTCCGGTTGTACCGGCGCGTAGTCGCGAGCGGCTCGAGCCGGGGGTGGAACCTCCAGCGCCGGGGCCCAGTCCGGCACCATCAGCTCCAGGGCCCTGCGGACCTCCTCGTTGCGTCTCCTGCCCCTGCGGCGGTAGGGCCGGAGCTGCTGCAGCCGCCGGCCCGCCGCGATCGCGGTTTCGGCCTCCAGCAGCCTGCAGGCCTCGCTGCGGTGCAGGAGAACAGCGAGCGGAGGGGCGGCCGCGGCCGTCTCCCCGCTCGCCATTTCCAGCTCGTCGAGCGCTGCGGGGGTGAGCGCCGCCGGATGCAGAGCGCGCCGGTAGGAGAGGGCCTCGAGGAGTCGCGCGATCGGCCGATCCCCGGCAGGGAGGGGCCCGGCCGGTGCTTGTCTGCGCGACCGCGGGACGGAACTTCCGGGCAGGGCCCCCTCGCCGCGGGAGGTTCCCGCCCCGTCTGCTCCCTGCACGTCGAGGAGGAGCAGCAGGGTCTCCGGCGCCCGGGCGGCGAGAGATGCCAGCACGGCCGAGTCTTGGTCCAACTCGGAGAGGTCCAGCACCGCCGCGGCCACCGCCGCCGCGCGTCCCGGAAGCCGGCTCAGCACGAAGCCTTCGGCCAGCACGCCGGTGCCCGGCCGTGCTCGGCGGGACAGCGGGAGGTCCCGGGCTCCGCCGAGGGGAAAGGGCACCCCGATGATCTGAAAGCCGGCGGAGCTGTAGGCCCCGGCTGCGGCTTCACGTGCAGGGTCCGGGAGGAATGGGATGGTGAGGAGGGGTTCCTGCCCCAGCAGCTGCCGGAAACCCGACAGCCAGGGGTTGCGGCGGCACCAGGCCAGCTCCCGGGCCAGCTCGTAATCGTCCAGCAGGGGATGCATGGCCCCGCGAAATCCCGCCGGCGCCAGGATATCCCCCCGGCTTGCGACCCGGGCCTTGATTTCGGTGACCAGGTTGTTCAGCGCCCGCGAGCTGCCGGCGAACAGGGGATACAGCGGCACGTTCCAGTGCAGCGGCAGCCGGAGCTCCCCCTCGAGCGAGGCGATCTCCTCGAGGAGGCTTTCGACGGTCCGCAGGGTCTGGCTCTCGGCATCGTGGAATCGCAGGCCGAGGAACAGGGTGAGCGTTTGACGTGTGCTCATTGCCCCTTTGTAGCAGAACCCGCGGGATTGTCAAGCGCCGCGGGTTTGCCGCCACGGGTTTGCCGCATGCCCGGAAAAAAAAGGCACATTTTTTTGTTGGCGCAACAGGCAAGAATTTGTATCTTTCGAACGGGCTATAATCTAATACCACTACATTCAGCAAAAACTAGAGGAAAGGGTAGGAAGATGGCGAAACAGTTACAGTTCAACGAGGCTGCACGCCGCGCGCTGCTCA
>JAFGFV010000396.1 GCA_016930895.1 Spirochaetales bacterium
CAGTTCCTGATCGACAACGACTTCGTGACCGGCGAGACCGTGGACGTCAACGGCGGGCTGTACATGCGATAGCAGCCGGGGAGAGTGGAATGAAAATCGTAGTGATCGGCGCCACCGGCCACGTAGGCAGCTACCTGGTGCCCCGGTTGGTGCAGCTGGGCCACGAGGTCATCGCCGTGAGCCGGGGCCGGCGGGCCCCCTACCGTCCCCATGCCGCCTGGGACTCGGTCCAGCGGGTGATCCTCGACCGGGAGGTCCTCGAAGCGGAAGGAGCCTTCGGCAGCCGCGTCGCCGCGCTGCAAGCGCAGGTGGTGGTCGACATGGTCTGTTTCACCGAGGCCAGCGCCCGCCATCTGGTGGAGAGCCTGCGGGGCAAGGTGCAGCACTTCCTGTCCTGCGGCACCATCTGGGTCCACGGACACAGCGTGTCGGTCCCCACCACGGAGGATCAGCCGCGGCACCCCTTCGGGGAGTACGGGATCCAGAAGGCGGCCATCGAAGCGTACCTGCTGGAGGAGGCCCGCCGGGGCGGGTTCCCGGCCACGGTCCTCCACCCGGGGCACATCGTGGGCCAGGGCTGGACACCCCTCAACCCTGCGGGCAATTTCAACCCGGCGGTGTACGAACGGATCGCCCGGGGGGAGGAGCTCGCGCTGCCGAACCTGGGCCTGGAGACGGTGCACCACGTGCATGCCGACGACGTGGCCCAGGGGTTCGTGCGGGCCCTGCAGCGCTGGAGCGCGAGCGTGGGCGAAAGCTTCCACCTGGTCGCTCCGGCGGCGTTTTCTCTGCGCGGATACGCGGAGTCCGTGTTCGCCTGGTTCGGGAAGGAGCCGCGCCTGGCCTACCTGCCCTGGGAGCAGTGGCGCCGCGACCAGAGCGAGGAAGACGCCTTCTTCACCTGGGACCACATCGCCCACAGCCCGAGCTGCAGCATCGCCAAGGCTCAAACCCTGCTGGGCTACCAGCCCCGCTACACCTCCCTGCAGGCGGTGTTCGAGTCCCTGGAGTGGCTGATCGGGCACGGGGCCCTTCGTTTCGAGGAAGACAGCGACGGCCTTCGGCTGGACCACGGCAACCATGAATCCCGAAAGGAACCACCACCATGAGCCAACAGAACCAACACCAGATCGACGTCATCGCGGCGGGACTCCTGTGCCTCGACATGATCCCAAACTTCACCGGCACGGCACCCGTTGAACGGATCGGGGACGTGCTCCGGCCCGGGACCCTCGTCCAGACTGGCCCCATGACCTTCGGCACCGGAGGATCCGTGTCCAACGTGGGCATCGCCATGAAGATCTTCGGCTGCCGCGTGGGCTTCGCGGCCAAGGTGGGCGAAGACTCCATCGGCCGGATCATCGTCGAGATCCTCCGGCAGAACGGCAGCGCGGAGGGCATCCACCTCGCCCCCGGAGAAAACAGCTCCTACACGGTGGTGCTTTCCCCGCCGGGAATCGACCGCATCTTCGTCCACTGCCCCGGAACCAACGACACCTTCACCTCCGCGGATCTGGACCTGGACATCGTCTCCAGGGCCCGGCTTTTCCACCTGGGCTACCCGACCTTGATGCGCTCCCTGTACCTGGAGGACGGGGCGGAGACGGCCCGGATCCTCGAAGCGGTCAAGGCCACGGGAGTCACCACCTCCCTGGACATCTCCCTGCCGGACCCGAACTCCGAAGCCGGGCGGATCAACTGGCGCAGGTTCTACGAGCGCTCCCTCCCTCATACGGACATCTACGTCCCGAGCCTCGAGGAGACCTTCTTCACCCTGCACCCGCAGGAGTATCTCAAGCGCAAAGCCGAAGCCGAGGGCCAGGAGCTCCTGGACTACGTGGACCCCCAGGAGGTCGAGGGATTCGCCGACGAGTACCTGGCCATGGGCTGCAAAATCGTGGTCATCAAGAACGGACACAACGGCTGGTTCATCAAGACCGCGGGGGCCGCGAGCCTCGAGGGCCTGGGCCGCGCACTTCCGCAGGATCGGACGGCTTCCCCGTCGGCCCGGGACGGTACTCCCGGCGTCGCTGGCACTCCCGGCGCCGGTCAGATCCTGTCACGTTCCCAGTGGCTTGACAACTGGGCGAAGCGCCGGCTCTGGTGTCCGGCCTTCCGGGTCGACCGGGTGGCCAGCACCACGGGAGCCGGAGATTCTTCCATCGCGGGGTTCCTGACCGCCCTCTTGCAGGGCCGAAGCATCGAGGACAGCCTCAAGCTGGCCAACGCGGCGGGGGCGTTGAACCTGCGGGCCGTGGACACCCTGTCGGGGCTGGGCTCGTGGTCGGAGGTGGAGGAGGCCGCCCGAGCGATGAAGCCGCGACAGGTCGGGATTCTGTGCGCGCCGTGGACCTGGAGCAAGGAGCTGGGTCTGTGGCAGAAGGAGGAGGCATCATGAACGTACTGGCAATCGGGGCCCACCCGGACGACGTGGAGATCTTCTGCGGCGGCACCCTGATCAAGTACCGCAAGCAGGGTCATCGGGTGTTCATCGCCCTGACCACGAGCGGAAACATTGGCTCAAACATCTTGGAAGGACGTGAGACCATCGCGGCCACCCGGGAGCAGGAGCAGCTGGAAGCGGCGCGCTTCTACGACGCGGAGGTGCGTTTCCTGCGCAATGACGACGAAGGCCTGATCGACACACAGGCGGTGCGGCGTCAGGTGATCAACGCCATCCGCTGGGCGAACCCGGATGTGATCTTCACGCACTGCCCCGAGGATCGAAGCACCGACCACAACACCACGGCACAGATCGTGAGTCGGGTCATCCTGTCCCTGCCCGGCAAGAACGTGCCCGCGGACGAGCCGCCGATCCAGAAGTTCCCGACCCTGTTCCACTGGGACACCGCCGCCGGGGTCCACTTTCATCCGCAGGTCTATGTCGACATCTCGGAGACCTTCGAAGACAAGATCAAGGCCCTGGAGTGCCACCACAGCCAGTTCGCCTGGATGGACACCTTCCAGATCCACTCCTTGAGCGACCACTGCCGCATCCTGGCGGAGCTCCGGGGCCTGCAGGCCGACGTCCGTTACGCCGAAGGCTTCCAGGCCTTCCAGGTCCACGGCTACATGCCGGACTTCGGCAAGCTCCCGAGCTGACCGCCGGCGGCGCGCGGGTGAACACCATCGACGCCCTGACGGAGAGCCTGAAAGTCGCAGGGCTGTCCGCGCTCGTCCTGCAGGCGTCCGGCGGGGGGCGCGCGGTCGTATGCCCGGAGCTCGGGGCCAAGCTCCTCGGCGCCGGGGTGGACGACGAGAACCTGCTCTGGGTGCCGCAGACGCTCACGCCCGGCCAGTGGTGTGTTGGCGGCCAGCGTACCTGGCTCGCCCCGGAGCTCGGGCCCCGGGGCTGGTTCGGCGCGGAGGAAAGCCAGTGGCGCGTGCCCCCGGAGCTGGACCCCGGCTCCTACCGCGCCCTCGACCGACGTGCCGCCCCGCCCACCGCCGTTCCGTCGGCCGCCGCGGCCCGTAGCGGCGGCAGCTGCGCGTTCCGTGCGCACATGAGCCTGGTCCGGGCCGACGCTTCGGAGGTTCGGGTGGCGCTCGAGCGGCAGATTTCCCTGCTGTCCGGTGGGTCCCCCGGCCCGGTGCGGTCCCTCACGATCCGGGTGCGGCAGACCCTTGTCAATCGAGGCGGCCGTCGGCTGGGGAGGGAGGCGGGCCTGTGGGCCATCCTGCAGGTGCCCAGCGAGCGCGACGGCACGATCCTCGCTCCGCTTCGGCGGAAGGCACCGCTCCAGTCCGGAACCGGGAGCTCGCTGTCCCCCGCCCGGCTGTATTTCGGGCAGCTGCCCCGCGGCTGGCTGCGCGGGAGCGCCGGACTGCAGGGCAGTAAGCCCGGCCTGCTGTGCGTTCGGGCCCTGGCGGGAGCTCGCTACAAGCTCGGGCTCTCTGCCGCCGACACCGCAGGCGTGGTGGCCTTCCTGCGCCCCTCGCGGGTGAACCGCACCCTGTGGACCCTGGTCGTGCAGCGCTGCGCGGTCGAGCGCGCCGGGCATTACCTCGACAGGCCGCCGCAGGAGCTTGAAGGTCCCGGGGATGTCCTGCAGTGCTACAACCACGGCGATTCTGCCCTGCCCTTCTCGGAGCTGGAGTGCCACGCCCCGGCCCGCGTGCTCGCTCCCCGGGGGAGGCAGAGGGCCACGGTCGACTACCTGTTCGCCAAGGGACCCCAGAACGCGGTCCTCGCGGCTGCGGAGCGTGCTATCGGTCGAACCGTCGATTCCGGCTTGCTGTTCGCCTGAGCAGCAAACCCCGCCCCTACCCCTTGAGCCCTGTCATGGTGATGCCCTGCACGAAGGACTTGGACATGAACAGGTACAGGATGAGCAGGGGCAGGCAGGCGATCACGCTCACGGCCAGCTGCTCCGGGTAGGGGGTGTTGTA
>JAFGFV010000397.1 GCA_016930895.1 Spirochaetales bacterium
GATCAAGTTCATGCTGGCGGCCGGGGACACGGGTGCAGGCCCGGGGACACGGGTGCAGGCCCGGGGACACGGGTGCAGGCCCGGGGATTCCCGGAACAGCTGAGGTGGGATATCATATAACAGATGAGTGTTGACGGGGTGATGCGGCATGCTCAAGGGGCTTGAACACGTAGGGCTGAGCGTTTCCAATCTCGAGCGCTCCATCGCCTTCTACCAGGATCTGCTCGGCTTGAAGCTCCTCCGCGTACTCGAGTGCGGAGAAGAATCGCGGCTCGATGAGGTGGTCGCGATCCCTGGTTGCGTTGCGCGGATCGCCCATCTTGAATCGGAGAAGGCCATGCTCGAGTTGTTCGAGTACGTCCAACCGCGGGGGGAACCCATTCCGGGCAGTCGGCGCAGGCAGGCGGATCTGGGACACATTCACGCAGGCTTCACGTCGGACGATGTGCGAGGCGACTACGCCCGGCTCAAAGCGCGGGGTGTCGAGTTTCTCAGCGAGCCGGTGGAGTTTCGTCCCGGCGTCTGGATCGTGTACTTCTACGGTCCGGACGGCGAGGTGGGCGAGCTGCGCCAGACGTGAGACCACAGAGAGGAGACGAGTAGGGACCATGGAGTTGGGATTGCGCGGAAAGGTGGCCGTCGTGACCGGAGGAGCTGGTGCCATCTGCAGCGCGGTTGCCCAGGGACTCGTGGCCGAAGGTGCTGTGGTGTCGCTCTGGGACTTGAACCTCGAGGCGGCCCAGACCAAGGCTGCGGAGCTGTCGGCGATCTGCCCTCAGGCCAGTGCCTTTTCGTGCGACGTCCTGGACCGTGGCAGCGTCAAGGATGCCCTGCAGGCGACCCTCGATCGTCATGGGAGGGTGGATATCCTGATCAATGGAGCGGGCGGCAGCCGAAAAGAAGCTACCACCTCGAAGGAGCTCTCGTTCTTCGACATCCCCGAGGAGGCTCTGGAGGCGGTGCTGCGGCTGAACTATCTGAGCGCCGTCCTGCCGTCCCAGGAGGTAGGGCGCGTCTTTGCCCGACAGGGTACGGGGACGATTCTCAACATCTCCAGCATTGCCGGCATTCGACCGCTGACCCGTTCGATATCCTATTCCAGCGGCAAAGCCGCGATCATCAACTTTACCCAGTGGCTGGCCGTGCACATGGCGCGGGACTACTCCCCCCAGATCCGGGTGAATGCCATTGCCCCCGGTTTCGTGCTCACCGAGCAGAACCGCTTCCTGCTCGTGGAACAGGACGGCGAACACATGACCGATCGAGGCAGGCAGGTCGTTGGGTTCGTTCCCATGAGCCGTCTCGGCACCCCGGAGGAGATGGTTGGCGCGGTGCTGTATCTCGTGTCCGAGCAGGCTCGCTTCGTGACCGGTGCGGTCCTTCCCGTGGACGGCGGCTACAGCGCCTTCGGGGGAGTTTGAGATGCTCCTACGCGCGGGTTTGGCGGAGAGTCGGGCCGGAAATCGGCCGCAGGGAGAGGGTACGCCGTGGTAAGCGAGGCCCAGGTACTCGAGCAGCTCAGCCGGCTGCACGCTCAAGCCGGCCTGGCCGGAGGGCGGATCCTGGTGATCATTCCGGACAATACCCGTTCTGCTCCCGTGGGACTGTTCTTTCGTCTCATGCACCGGGTCTTCGGCCCTAGCGCGGCCAGGCTGGATTTCCTGGTGGCCCTGGGCACGCACCCCCTGCTCGAGCAGGCGGAGAAGCTGAAACGGGTGGGGATCGGCGCGGAGGAGAAGGCGCAGGCCTACGGCGAGGTTCGGATCCACAATCATCGCTGGGACCTTCCGGAGACCTTCGAACGGATCGGGACGATCGAAGAGGCGGAGATGGAACAGCTCAGCGGCGGGATGCTGCGGGAGCGCTCGGAGGTTTGGATCAACCGCCTGATCTTCGACTACGATCGCCTTCTCATTCTCGGGCCTGTGTTTCCCCATGAGATCGCCGGGTTCTCCGGTTCCGGCAAGTACCTGTTCCCGGGGATTTGCGGTCAGGATTTCATCGACGTGACGCACTGGCTCGGGGCGCTGCGCACGAACCTGGAGACGATCGGGGTACGCGAAACCCCGGTACGCCACCTGATCGATCGGGCGACCCGCATGGTGCCGGTACCCATCACGTGGCTGAACCTGGTGGTCGATGAGCAGGGGCTGCAAGGTCTGTTCATCGGCGAGGATCGCTCGGCCTGGGAGCAGGCGGTTGAGCTGTCGGCACGGCTGAACATCCGCTACGTAGCGCGCCCGTTCCGCCGGGTCCTGTCGATCCCGTCGGCCAAGTACGATGACCTCTGGACGGGGGCCAAGGCGTTCTACAAGCTGGAACCGGCGGTAGCCGACGGCGGCGAAGTGGTGATCTACGCCCCCCAGGTCAAGAGGATCTCCATCACCCACGATCGCATCCTGCACCAAGTAGGTTTCCACGTCAGGGACTACTTTCTGGCTCACATGGACCGATATCGGCAGTTCAGCAGGGCAGTGCTCGCGTACTCGAGCCTGGTCAAGGGAGCCGGAGAGTACCGCCAGGGGCGCGAGGAGCCGCGGGTCCGCGTGACGCTGGCCAGCGGCGTGGCACGCGAGGTATGCGAGCGGCTCAACATAGGCTACTTGGACCCGAGGGAAGTGTCTCCGGAGCAGTGGGAAGACCGGCGGGAGGAGGGAGTCGCGGTGATCCACAACGCCGGGGAGGTGCTCTACCTGCCCGAGCAGCAGCCGCGGAGCCCCAGGTCGGAACAGGAGTGATCGTGACCGTTCAAATGGAGGGCCGACGGGAGCAGGATGCAAGGATCGACCTGCCGAATATCAGGCAGCCCAACCTCAAGACCCGGGTGCACGAAGTCCTGCTGAACCTGATCATCGAGGGACGGTACAAGACCCACGAAATGCTCCCGCCCGAAAGGATCCTCTGCGAGGAGTTGGGCGTGAGTCGGACCGTGGTGCGCGAGGCGATCAAGTCCCTGGAGACTCAAGGGGTCCTGAAGGTGATCCACGGGAAGGGCATCCAGGTCGTCCCGACCACGAGCAGCGAGATCTCGAGCGCGTTCATGCTGTACCTTCGGCGCCAGCAGCGGGAAGTCTCCCTCAAGGACCTGATGGTCGTCCGCTACGCCATCGAAACGGAGATCGCCGGGCAGGCGGCCCTGAATGCCGAGGCGGGGGAAATCGAGATGTTGCGGGGCCTGCTCGATCAGAGCGCACGTGAGCTGGAGGACAAGCCGGCATACATCGCTACCGATCTCGAATACCACCTCCACATGTCCTACGGGACCCACAACATCCTGCTGATCACCATCCTGGAGGCCCTGCTGATTCCCCTGCGCCGGAGCCTGACCGCGATGGGCTCCGTGCAGGACAACGAGCAGTCATACGGTGAGCATCGCAACATCTTCCGCTGCCTGGAGGCCCGCGACGCGGAAGGAGCGAAACGGATGATGGCCAAGCACCTGGGGCACGTCGAGAACTCCCTGCGGGCGCGCGGTGAGCTGTGATGGCGAGCGCTGTCTGCCGCCTCAATGGGGCTGCAGCGGTTTCCAACTCGGAATACTCTGAATATCGTGACGGATGGAGGGCACTACACAATGACTAGCGCGAAGGTAACCTGGCTTGGGCACGCGTCGATCCAGGTCGATGCAGGCGGGCAGACGATCCTTTTCGATCCCTGGATCGAGAAGAACCCGAAATGTCCCATCAAGCTGCAGGACATCCGGCAGGTGACGGCGGTGTGCGTGACCCACGGGCATGACGACCACATCGGGGATTCTCTGGCAATCGTGAAGCAGACCGGCGCCAAGCTGATCTGCAGCCCGGAAATCGGAATCTACGCCGACCACAAGGGGATTCGTTACGATGTGGATTCCTACCCCCTGAACATGAGCGGGAGCTGGGAGACCGACAAGTTCATCCTCACCATGGTCGTGGCGGATCATACCTCTGAGATCCTGGGCGAGGAGTTCCAGAGGGACGGCACCGTCATGCCCGGCTCCGGTGCCACCGGCTACGTGCTGCGGCTGACGGACGGACCGAGCATCTATTTCGCCGGAGACACAGGGGTGTTCGGCGACATGGCGCTGATTCGTGATCTGTATGCTCCGGACCTGGCGATCTGTCCGGTAGGCGGGAAATACAACATGGGATACAGGGAAGCTGCCTACGCTGCCTCCCTGATCCTGCCGCGGGTATTCATTCCGACGCACTACGGGACCTTCCCGAACCAGACGCTCGATCTCGAAGTTTTCGAGGCGGAGCTCAAGGTGCGCGCGCCGAAAGTCCGGCTGGTGGCACTGCAGCCCGGCCAGAGCTACGAAATCGGAGGACTACAGGCATGATCGAGCTGCACATATACCTTGAACCGCTGGCGGGCAAGGAAGCGGAGCTGGAGTCGTTGTTCCGCGATGCGTTCGTGCCAGCCATATCCGTGCAGGATGGATTCCGGAGGGTCGCCTTGCTGAAGGTGCGGGACGCTCTGCGGCAGTATCGGATCGAGCTCGCGTTCGACAACGAGGATCTTCGCCTCAAGTGGGTCGCTTCGGCGGAGCACCAGGCGGCCTTCCCCCGTATCGCCGCACTGTGCCAGCAAATCACCTGGGCGGGGTTCGAGGTGGTGGCACAGCGCCTCGGCCCGTGAGGGAGAGGGATCATGATCCAGATCGATCTGAGCGGTAAGAGCGCCCTGGTGACCGGCGGGGCTTCGGGCATCGGGAAGGCCTGCGCGCTCATGCTGGCGGGGGCCGGGGCGCGGGTGGCGGTGGCGGACATCAACATGAGCGGGGCCGAACAGACCGCCGCAGGGCTCGAGGGCGGCTCGGCCTGGCACTGCGATCTGGCCGACGAGCAGAGCATCCGCACCCTGGTGGAGAGGCTGGGGTCGGAGCTGGGGGCGGTGGACATCCTGGTCAACAGCGCCGGCATCATCGCCTATCGCCGCGGGGCGGCGGCGGTCGACACAGAGGAGTGGGACCGGGTGATGGCGGTGAACCTCCGCGGGGCCTTCCTGCTGAGCCGGGAGCTGATCGCCGGCATGAAGTCCCGGGGATACGGCCGGCTGATCCATTTCTCCTCCCTGGCGGCGCGGGTGGGGGGGATCGAGGCGGGGATCCACTACGCGGCGTCGAAGGCCGGCCTGCTCGGGCTCGTGCGGACCCTGGCCAAGGAGGGCGCCCCGCACAACGTGACGGCCAACGCGGTGGCCCCGGGGATCATCGCCACCGATCCGGTGAAGAAGCAGATCGGGGACCACGAGGAGCGTTA
>JAFGFV010000398.1 GCA_016930895.1 Spirochaetales bacterium
CCGAGCAGGGCCGCGGCGCTGCGCTGCAGCTCTTCGAGGGTCTTGGCCAGACCGTACCCGGAGGGATCGGCCCGATGGGGATCGTCCAGGACCAGCTCCCGGACAAAACGAGGGTTCACCCGGTCACGCCGCGGCCAGAGAAAGGAGAAGAGGCTCCCCAGGTACTGCCGCGCCCCGGTGACCGCGAAGCCCTCCGCATACGCGTAGCTGTCGATGCGCAGGCGAAGACCGTAGCGGGGACGCCGGAAGCGCCTCTCCCAGCCACCCCGCTCCTGCCGCCGCTCCGCGTCCCGGTCTTCCCGCGATCCCGTGCCCTCGACGGGCCCCGCCGCGCGGTCCTCTCCCACCCGGATCTCGCTCGCCGCCCGGCTCAGATCGCGGTAGAGCTTGCGCCTCTCCTGGTCCGACAACCCGTCGTATTTGCCCATGGCGCTGTAAAAGTATACCGCGGAAGCGGGCGCTTTTCCGCTCCACAGCGCCGGCGCCGGGCGACGGTGCCGCGCGGCGGCCGGTGTCAGAGCTTGGTCTTGCCCGGCGGCAGCGACCGCGTGTATTCCTCCAGGACCCTGCGGAGCTCCCGGGCCGTAGGGGGCAGCTGCACACTGCCGTCGCGGATCTCCGTCGGGCTGACGTACTGCCTGCCGTAGTAGGCCGCGTTGGCCTCGTCGTCGATCTGCAGCACGGCCCCGTCGAGGCTCAGCCCTGCGAAGAATCCCTTGCTCCGCGAATAGGAGAAGATCTCCGCCCGCAGCTCCACGTCCGTGCTGGCCCGGGCCCGGCGCCCCACCGGCCCGGCCGCGGCCGCGGCGTCCACCCCGATCGTGAACTTGCCCCGCAGCAAACCCTCCACGCTCTCGGGGGTCTTGAACACCAGCACCACGTCCGAGGATTGGGCCCCGATCTGCCAGCCGATGCTGCCGCCGGAAAGCCGGACGAACAGGGGATTGCCCCAGCCCTGCTCCTGGTCCCTCAGGACCACTACCCCCTCGCCGTACTCCCCTCCCACCACGATCCCGATCTTGAGGACTCGGGGGATGATGGCGATCCCGTGGGCGTCCCGCAACAGGAACTCCGGGACCGTCTTCTCCGGGATGGCCGTGATCTCCTGAAACACCACCCGGGCCTCGTCCACCTGAAGGGCTTCCCGCTCCTGGGCGCTCAGCGACCCCCCGGAGACCAGCGCCAGCAGCACCGCCGCGAGCACCGCGCCGCCGCCCTTGCCTCCCCGAATCATGACGCATCCCCCTCGCCCACGATCCGCACCCGAATCGCTTCCTGCTCGCCGCCGTCCTGCCGGGCCGGCACCACCACCTTGAGGAGCCCGTTGTGAAAGCGCGCCGTGGTCTTGTCCCGGTCGAACCTGTCCTCGGGAACGTAGTAGCGCTGCTCTTCCACCCCCTTGAGCTTGAGTCGGCGCTTGAAGTACTGGACCCCCTCCTCGTTCGCCCCGTCCTCCGGGACCCGGGCGGAGAACACCAGGTAGTCCCCCTTGAACTGCAGGTCCACGTCCTTCTCCTCGAACCCGGCCAGGGCGATCTCGAAGACCAGGCTCTTGTCCTGGGCAAGGAAGATGTTCATCGGGGGGTACGAGTAGTGGGGATAGAAATCCGCGCGGGCGTGCCAGCGGAACTTGTCCCGGAAATGATCCCGCATCTCCTCGGCGCTGGGACCGCACTCAGCCATCCGCTCGCCGAAGGTCTCGCCGAACTCCTGGGCGACCTTGAACGCCTCGTCCATGATCTTGCCCAGGTCGAAGCTGAAACTCTTCTCCGCCATCACAATACCTCCGAAAAGAAGCGTATCGTCGGCCCCTCGTACGAGGCGGCCGTGCCCCCCGGGCCCGCTGCCGGCGCCCCGGGGGTTCCTGGCTACAAGATACTCAGATCTCACCGGGGCCGCCAAGCGCAAAAAGGGCGGAGATCCGCGGCCTCGACACGCGCGCTTGACAGCGGGCTTGCGCGCCCTTGCCCCGCCTCCCCACCCGTGCTATGACTGAAGCAAGAGGTTCCCCGGGCCTCACGGAAATCCGCACTCTGGGGAGGAATCACAGGCATGAACAGGAACAAGACACGGACGATCGCGCTTCTGAGCGCGGCAGCGCTCCTGGGCGCCGTGACGGCGCTGGCGCCCCCCGTCGCTGCCGAAGGGGTGGAGCATTCCACCACCTTCTCGGTGGACGGGGCCTACTACCTGCCCGACCACAAGGGCTACGGGCTGGAGGACGGCGGCTTTGCGCCGATCACCTATGCCATCCAGGAGCCCACCTACACGCCCCCCGCACCCGACGAGGGCCGGGACCTGGGCTCCACCTGGGGACCCGCGGAGATCCAGGCCAAGCTGCGCCACAGGATCAAGGTGCCGTTTCTGGCCGGGAGCGGCTCGCTGACCTCCGGCAACAACGTGGCCTTCTCGGGGACCGCAGCCCTGACCCCGGTGTCCGCGCGCCTGGAGTTCGAGTCCGTGCTGACGCCGATCGCCTTTCTGAACGCGTACGCCGGGGGCATGATCGGCACCGGCTGGAACATCGGGCTGTTCGACGGCCTGGGCAAGATCGAAGAGGGCTCGGGAATCGCGGACCCCGGTTCTTTCGAGGGGGTCGTGGTCAAGCCCTGGATCGGCGGCACCTTCCAGTTCGACCTGGCCGCCCTGGTGCCCGGGGAGTGGACCCACGTGGTCACCGTGGCCAGCGGCGAGCTGCGCTACGCCTGGTTCTCCGGCGCCGCCCGGGGGGACGCCTGGATGTGGGAAGCGGACATCGGCGAGAACTTCAACGGCTGGAAGCTCCTCGGGAGTTTCTTCCTGGGCTACCAGATGCCCCTGGTGCTCGACACGGTCGGGGTGCTCCTGGAGACCGAGCAGCACCTCGGCTACGTGGCGGACCTGTCCCCGCTCGCAGAGTCGGGCTGGGGCTCGGATTTCGTGCTCCTCACGCTCAGCAGCGTGATGAATTTCGCCCTCTCGCAGCGCAGTTCCCTGGCGTTCCTCGTCCAGTTCCGCCGGGAGCGCCTCTACACCCCGGGCACGATCTTCAACGCCTACTACGCTACCCGGGAGTACGCCGGCACCTACTGGGACCTGTACCGGGTAGCCTTCTCCTACAGTCTCAAGCTGTAGACCCGGCTGAGGCGCCGGCCGGGACCTGAAGGTCTCGCCGGGGGAACACCGGGGGCCCCTGATATTGCCGCGAGACGGGCTATACTCCAGGGAAAGCTCGGGGAGAGGAGAGCGATGAAGCGTCTGTGTGTCACCTTGTGGCTGGCCCTGGCCGCTGCGGGAGCTGTCCAGGCCGACTACTTCACCGAAGCGGTGGCCCTGGGTCTCGCCGCGGAGCCCCTGGGGGTCGAGCGGCTGACCGTCGCCTCGGTGTCGATGCTGTCGGGGGAGGAGAACGAAGTCTGCCGGCTGTACCGGGAGCGCCTGACCGCGGACCTGCGCCAGCGCACCCGCTACGTGATCGTGGATCGGGAGGACCTGGACGCCCTGCTTGCGGAGATCGAGCTGTCCCAGAGCGAGCTGTCCTCCGAGGGCCTGCAACTGGAGGTGGGGCGCATGCTCGGGGCGCAGGCCCTCGTGATCCTGGTCATCGCCGAGCTCGCGGAAGGCACGGAGATGTTCGTGCGGGTGACGGAGGTCGAGACCGCCCGGATCCTCTACGCCCGAAGCTTTCGCGACTTCGCGCAGGAACCGGCACCCGCCGGTGGGGAGTACGATCCCCGCCAGGACCTGACCCGGGAGGACTACGCTCCGGACGAAGCCTCTCCCGCGGCGGCCGCCGCGGCCCCTTCAACCCCGGCGGCCCCCCCGAGTGTCCCGCCGGTCGTGCTCAGGCCGGACGACGCCCAGCGGTCCCAGCGGATAGGCTCCCCCTACCGGGCGAGCCTCGCCCAGGAGCGGCAGGAGCTGGAGATCAACAACCGCCTCTACCAGCTCAAGGATGAGAACCCGGAGCTGTACCGGGCCCTGACCGAGGCCCGCCGGGGCCTGCGGCGGATCGCCGGCGACCGGGAGATGTTCCTGCTGTTCGTGTTCCACAGCCCCCGACTCTCGGAGCGCCTGCGCGAGCGCCATCCGGTCCTGGCCCGGCGCCTCGCGCCTCGCTTCCAGCGCCTGCGGAGCCAGAACCCCGGGAAGGACGCCTTCGTCCGAGGGTACCTGCGCCGCTACGGCCGCCTGGTTCTGGCGGACCGCCTGCTGGCCGAGCTCGTACGGCAGAGGTTCGATCGGTTCGTGCGGGAGCAGTAGCCGCCCCCCTACAGGGGCAGGCGGAATCCGCCCCGCGGCTCCAGGAACCCGTCGCCGTTGGCGCGGTCGTCGCCGTTGGCGCCGTCGTCGCCGCCGGCGCGGTCGCCGCTGGCAGGGTCGCGCTCCGGCCTGCGGAACTCCCCGGTAATCTTGTCCAGGAACTTGGGGTCCCGCACCCGGGTGAGCTCCGGGAAATCCCCCGCGAGCCCGACCCGCCGGTCCTTCACGATCAGCACGCCCTGAACCCCGGGGATCGCCCGCACCCGCTCCAGGGCAGCTTCTACGTCCTCCAGGCTCTTGACCAGGTTGCCTGCCAGCGTGGCGGCCGCATCCGCCAGGGCCGCGTCGGGCGCGACCACCGTGGCCAGGTCGCACTCCCCGAGGCTGAGAGAGTGGCCGAGGTAGCTGGAAGAGGAGCACACCGACAGGGGCATCCGTTCGGGCGGCACGCGCAGGGCCAGCTTCCCGGACAGGGGATGGTCGCCGGCGAACAGGCCCACCACCACCGCCTCGGCCGAGGCCAGAAACAGGTCGCCCCCGTTCTCGACGATCGCCTCCTCCGCCCCCCCAGCCAGGGCCGCCATGGCGCAGGTCTGGGCCATGGCACCGGCCACGGCCGCCATCGGGCCTACCCCCGCCAGGGCCGCGGCCCGGGCCATGGCGCGGGCAATCTCCGGGGCCTCGGGCAGGAGCTCCAAGGGCTCCAGGCTCGAGGCGAACTGCGGCTGCAGACGGATGTAGTCATCCAGCAGCTTGCGCTGCCGGACCAGCTCCCGGCGGATCAGGTCGCCGCGGGGAGAGCAGAAGCGCAGGGCAGCATCCTTGTAGGTGAAACGCTCGTAGGTGCGCATCCGCCGCCCCGGCGCTAGCGGTGTTTCCGCCAGGCGTCGAGGAGCCCCTGGACGCCCTCCCAGGGCGTGTCCGGGAAGACGGCATCCACGGGGTGCAGGACGAAGCGCCCGGTAGGTCCCAGGGTCTCCAGGGCCTCGCCCACCTGCCTCTCGACCCGGCCCGGGTCGCCGGCAGCCAGGCTCAGGGCGCTGATCCCACCGACCAGGGTCATCCGTCCTCCGAGGAGCTCCTTGACCCGCGGAAGGGAGAGCCCCCCTCCGATCGGGTCCTCGGGGTCCACGAAGTACAGGACGTCCACGCCGGCGTCGGCCAGGCGGGGCCCCAGCACCTCCACCCCCGTGGTCATCACGTAGGCGAACTTCTTGCCGTGGCGATGCACCACGGCAGCCAGC
>JAFGFV010000399.1 GCA_016930895.1 Spirochaetales bacterium
GAGGTCGAGTTGGAAGCGTGAATCCAGGTGATCCATGAGTTCGATCATGTTTTCCATTCGGCGCCGTCTTGCCGCAACGCCGTGATGGATCATCCTTATCTTCCCGTCCTTTCGGTCCACGGGCTCGATGCCCTCGTAGAACGGGAGGTTCATCATCACTTCGCAGCGGACGTCGAAGTTCTCGGCATACTCGTCCGCGATGCCCTGAGACACCGTCGTCATGTGGTCGATCCGGGGAAGATACTTCCGGCAAATCCAGTGCCAATAGTCACGGAAGAAGAAGTTGAACAAGAAGCTGTCATAGTGCAGCGGCTCGTACTCGTGCGCGTCGAGGTAGAGCTTCGCGCCGTGCCTCTCTGAGATTGCGAGGGCCAACGGAAGAGCCGGGATGTCATTCGCCACGACGAGATCGAAATGCTGGGAATCCTCGGAGAGTCGCTTCAGGATTCTACTTTTCCACTCCTCGGACCAGTAGAACCCATCGTACTTCCGAAGTCGCAGCCGAACGGCGCTGCGCGTGTGTCTGAGGCTTCGAACCATGAGCCCTTTTCTGTTGATCGCCATCGGATAGAAGGCATCCTCGATCCCCGAGGGGCTCAGCCCGACGGAACAGACCCGCAGTCCTGCCTCCTTCAGGAACAGGATCTGTTTGTAGACTCTCGGGTCCCGTTCAAGCCAGGATTTCGAAATGACCAGAACACTCCTCATGGCCAGATCCGTACGGAAAGTTCACAACTCCGCGTCATGTCAATCGGCACAAGCTCGCCCGCAGATGACGCCGGGCACCGTCGTGGCATCGTCAAATGCCGGAGGACCGAGATTGGAGGCTGTGCCACAACCGGAAGGCTCATCGAAGGCTATTCCACCAGCGGGTTGACAGCCCCGTAGAGATTCTCTCCCAGCTCGAACGTGTCCGGGCGCAGCCACCAGCCGAACACGGCTGGACCGGGGGCGTAGTGCCGGACGAACCAGTTTTCATGAATCCGCACATACTCATCCGCCCTGCCCCGAATCCCCACCCCGCGTCCTCTTCCCAGGAAGGTGTTGCTGTAGATCTCGATGCGTGACCCTGCGATGTTCGTGCCGTCCTTCCTGTCCCTCCCGCCGTGCATGTCGAAGTTGTGACTGAGGGACTGGCCCAGTTCCAGGTTGTGTCGCGCGATGTAGCCGCTCGGCGGTTTGCCAGTACCGGCAGTAGAATGTCGATTCCAGCCGACCACATTGTACTCGATCACCGAAAAGGCTGTTCCGTGTGCCACACCATAGCCCGGGCCTTGGCGCTGGTTACGGTGAATGTAGTTGTGATGGATATGGTGGCCTTCACCCGCCGCCAGGAAGACGGCTGCGTGGCTCCAGCCCCAAAGCTCGCAGTTGTCCACCTCCAAGTCGTTAAACGCCGTGAGCAGCCCCCGCGCGAAAGGCAAGCTGTAGTAGTACTGCTGCTCCGTGAGGTCCCCACGTTCTTCCTTGTATCGACTCGAGAACGACACCTTCCAGTGGTCCAACCTGCGTTCAGGATCGGGCCCCTGGATCCGGAGGCCCGTGATGCGGACCCCCGGTCCGTCCGCCCGGATCAGCGGCGAAGTATCCAAGGCGTCGCTCTTGAGCAGGGCCCCCAGGGAGCCACCGATTCCGCGATTGCTGGCCAGCGTGACCCCGGCCGGTACGTGCAAGACGAAGCTCTCGGCAGAGACCGCCGCAGTGAAGTCGACCACTACGTTCCCGGGGAGATACACGGTATCACCCGCGCCGGCCTTCTTCAGGCACTCCAGGAGCCGCTCGAGCGAGACTGCGGCATAGCCGCCCGTTACGACCGCCCGCGCGTACCCGTCCCCACCCCCGATAGGTCCCGTCGGGTCAGGAACGCACCCGAAGACTCTGCCCTCGACTTTGACCCATGCCTCTGCCTCTCCCCCCAACCACCCTTCTGCCGTCAACGGCCGCGTGATCACGACGGCCGCCAAGGCTATCAACAGGATGGTCCATCGAGGCGAAAGGCGGTTTCGCGTCAAGTCAGACAATAGCGGTGATCGCATTGGCTTACTCCAGCGGGTCGTGGCCCGCTCTATCCACGTTGGCATCGGCTGCGCGCGAGAGAGGTCCGTCCGCGCGCCAGCTGATCGCCCTTTCCCTTCGACCGAATCACGACGGCGCCGCGAGGCGCGGAGAAAAGGTTCGGGGGCTTGCGCGCTGCATCTGGGGCTCCGCAAGTCGTGCCCTTCGACTTTGGCACTGGACCCCAATTCGCCCCAGGTCTTCCAGCCGTCCCGTCCGCTCAAGTCGCTCTGCGGATCGTCTGCCCCCCAGGCCTGACCCTCATCCGCGAATCAGCGGCTGCAGCTCTGCGGTGCCGACCCGGCGGAACCTCGGGCGGCTAGTAGGTCCCGCTGTCTGCTGGCGGAGCAACGCGTCCGAAACGGGAGTCCATATCGCTGTACATGTCGAGCAATCGGCGTGCATCGTGTCGCCAGGAGAACTCACCGAGCGCCGCAATCCGGCCGTTTCTCCCCATTTGTTCTACGTCATTCTCGTGTTGATACATCCACACGAGCTCTTCTGCCAGGCTCTCGCTGTCGTTCGCTGCGAATATCCTGCCGCTGCCCGCGCGCGCTACCACCCGCGCC
>JAFGFV010000400.1 GCA_016930895.1 Spirochaetales bacterium
GCCGGGCGGTCACCGAGATTGGTCCCGTGGTCGCTGCAGAACACCAGCATGGTGTCCTCCCACATCCCCCACTTCTCGAGGCTGGCGATCAGCTTGCCGATCACCTCGGCGTCGCAGACCTGCAGCTTCTCGTCGTAGTAGTACATCCACGGGTCGGCCTTTTTCGCCAGCTTGCCCCATTCGAGCAGGGGGACCTCCCCGCCGCGGTGGGTGTGGTACAGGTGGCCCCAGACGAAGAAGGGCTTGTTCCCGTGGTTCTCCTCCATCCACGTGTGGAACCGGTCCACCCACCAGTTGCCCCCGTAGAACACCTCCCGCGTGGAGTCCGGCTGCCAGGTGTCGAAGTGGTGACCCTCCTGCTCGTTGGGCTCGTCGTACAGGTTAAAGCCCTGGGCAAACCCGTGGGCGCTGCCCAGCACCCCGTTGCCCGAAAAGCCCGCCGTACGGTAGCCCTGCTCCTTCAGGATCGAGGCGATCGTCGGCCGCTGGATCGTACAGTAGGGGTCCCGTACCGTGTGCTTGTCCTGGTAGCAGCCCGTGAGCACCGAAGACATGCAGATCGGCGTGAAGCACCCCGCGGCGATGCAGGTGTCGAACAGCACGCCCTCAGCGGCAATCCGGTCGACCCCCGGTGTGGTCTTCTTGCCGTACCCGTAGCAGCTCAGGTGATCCGGCCGCACCTCGTCGAAACTGATCATGATGACGTTCTTCTGTTTCATCGATATCCCTTCCCTCGATTGAATGCTGATCGTAGACGGAGCCCAAGGCACCGTGGTCTTCTCTCTCCCCCACGTGGGGCAACCGATCTAGTAGTTCGCCTCCCGCCGCTGTTTGCGGTCTTCGGTCGCGATCAATCGGTCGAGGAGCGCGGTCTTCAGCTCCTCCTTCACGCTCCGGTGCTCCGGATCGTCCCAAAGGTTGACGAACTCGTGGGGATCCTGGTTCAGGTCGTACAGCTCGCCGAAGCTCCGGCCGGCGTAGTAGGTCATGCGCCAATCCCGGGAGCGCAGGGTCTTGATGTTGAACCCCCAGGCCATGTTGTCATGCTCCACCAGGGCATAGGGGTAGGCGCTGCCGTGGTCTCCGTCGATCAGCGGCTGGAGAAAGCGTCCCTGCACCCCGTCGGGAACCCCCAGCCCCGCGTAGGTCAGGAGCGAGGGCATGAGATCGATGTGCTGGGTGATCTCGCTGATCCGGGTCCCTCCGCAGAGGCGGTCACCCCACTTCACGATCATCGGGATGCGAATCAAACAGTCGTAGTGGAACGGGCCCTTGAACAGGATGCCGTGATCCCCCAACAGCTCCCCATGGTCGGCGGTCACCACGATGATCGTGTTCTCCAAGACCCCCAGACTCTTCAGCTTGGCTACGATTCGGCCGACCGCGTCGTCGATCAGGCTGACCATCCCGTAGTACCGGGCCTTGATCGTCTGCCACCCTTCGTCGCTGATCGTCGGAAAGTCGTACTTCTCGTTGCCCGGGCTGTAACCCCGGAGCATGCGCGTGAAGTGCTCAGGCTTGTCGGCGAACTCGTCCTGCCGCCGAAGGGGTAGAGGCATCCTGGCCGGATCGTACATCGAGGCGTAGGGCTCCGGCGGATCGAAGGGATGGTGCGGATCGACGAAGGAGACCCAGGAGAAGAAGGGCCCTTTGCGATCCTCGTCCAGGAACTCGATGAACTTGTCTGCAATCCAGTTGGACTGATGAAGCTCCGCCGGGATTCGATTCTCCCAGACCTGGGGCGCGAGGTCGAAGGTCCGCTCGGCTGCGCTGGCCAGGTCCTCTTTGATCTTCTCCTTGCCCTGCTTCAGCACGTGCTCGTAGGCTGCCTTGTCTTTCTGCTTCAGCTCGTCCAGGTACTCCCCGCTCTTGTTGTCGTTGGTCAGGTGCTTGACCTGGAAGCCGAAGTCGTCCGCGGGCCAGTGCTCATCCTCGTAAGCGGCGTGCAGCTGCGGCGTCAGGTGCATCTTGCCGAACGCTCCGGTCCGGTAGCCGTTGTCCCTGAGCACCGTGGCGAGAGTCGTCTCCTCCGGCTTGAACAGCACACCATTCTCCCGCACCCCATGGCTACGCGGGTAGCGCCCCGTGAAAATGCTCCAGCGCGACGGCATGCAGTAAGGGTTCTGACAAACGCAGCTGTCAAAAACCACTCCCTCCGCGCCCAGCCCGTCGATGTGCGGGGTCCTGATGACCCTGTTCGCGTAGATGCCGAGGGCGTCGCGGCGCAGCTGGTCGGCGCTGATCAACAGGATGTTCGGCCTCGAATTCATTCAGTTACTCCTTCAACGCTCCGGCGGTGAGCCCCTCGATGAAGTAGCGCTGCAGGAACAGGAACGCTATCACCACGGGCGCCATGACCGCGATCGATGATGCCATCATCTCCACCCAGCGGTACTCGTACTCCCCGATGAAGGCCAGGGCGATGCCCGGCGCCAGAATCCTCATTTCGTCTTTGCTGGTCAGCGTGAGCCCGAAGAGGAAGTCGTTCCACGAGAAGATGAAGATGTAGATTGACGCAGCGAGTATCCCCGGAAGGCTCAGGGGAATGATGATGGTCGTGAGGGCCTTGGTCCTCATGCAGCCGTCCATGAAGGCGGACTCCTCCAACTCTCGGGGAATCGTGTCGAAATAGCTCTTCACGATCCAGATGGTCAGCGGCAGAGCGAAGGTCGTGTGCGCCAGGATCAGCGACCAGTAGGTGTCCAGCAGCCGTAGGCGGAGAAAGAAGATGTACAGCGATATGATCAGCAGCGCCCACGGAAACATCTGGGCCGACAGGGTCACCACCATCAGGGTCTTGCGGGCCGGATACTCGAAGCGAGAGAAACTGTAGGCGGCCAGGATTCCCGCGATCAGGCAAATCCCTACCGTGGACAGAGCGACGATGATGCTGTTCAGGTAGTAGCGAAGGAAGCTGCCCTCCGAGAGGATACGTGCGTATCCCTGAAGGTTGAGCGTTCGAGGCAGCCATTTGGGCGGGACCTCGAACAGCTCTGGCTTCGGGCTGAAAGAGATTCTGACCATCCAGAACAGCGGAAACATCAGCACGGCCACCAGGGCCAGCGTGATCAAAAACAGAAGCCAGCGCGTCAGATGCCGCCGCTGGGCAAACTCGCGCAGCCGGGCCGGCAGCGAGCGCTCGCGCGGGGATTCGAGCTTCTTCATCTCCGCTACTTCCTGAACTCGCCGCGGGTCACCAGCCGCACGTAGAACATGGCCAGCACCATCAGGAAGATCAGCCAAGTCACGCCGACTGCCGCCGCCCGGGCCATCTGGAAGCTCTGGAAGGCCTGCTTGTACACGTACACGCTCAAGGTGGTGGTCGCATTTTTCGGACCTCCAGAGGTCAGAATGTAGATCAGGGTGATGTCCTGGAACAAACGGACGATCGAGAGCAGGCAGGCGAGCAGCAGGATGTGCTTGATGTACGGGATGGTGATATACGCAAATCGCTGCAGCGCTCCGGCGCCGTCAATCTTGCTGGCATCGACGATGTCCCTCGGAATCGTCTGCAACGCAGCCAGGATCATGACCATGAAAAATGGAACGCCCCTCCAGCCGTGGGTAAGGATAATCGCAAGCTTCGCCGGCCACACTCTTCCGAGCCAGGCCACGTACTCCCGAATCAGGCCCAGGCTGCTCAAGATGTGATTGAGGATCCCGAACTCTGAGTTGTAGATGATCATCCACAGCAGGGCGACCACCATCATGGGGATGATCCAGATGATGAAAACTACACCCCTGAAGAAGCCCCGCAGCGGCACCGCCGCGTTCAGGAGCAGGGCTACGACGAGGCCCACGCCCACCTGGATCGCGACCGCCGCGCAGACGATGAACAGGGAGTTGAAGAACACCTCCCAGTAGACCGGGTCCCGGAACAGAAGCAGGAAGTTGCGCAGTCCCACCCAGGTGTACTGCGGGACCAGCAAGGTGTAGGAGGTCAGGCTCAGCGCCACACCGTTGATGAGCGGGTAGACGAGGACCACGCTGGCGATGAAGAAAGCCGGGAGAAGCAGCAGGTAGGGATAGAGCCTGCCGTACAACCCCCGCGTCATCGGACTGCGCCACGCTTGCGCCCGCATGAGCTGACTCCTCAGGAAGGTGAGGGGTGTCCGCTGGAACACCCCTCCACCGGTAATGGTTCAGTGACCGAAGCGTCGGTTTTGCGCTTATTGCCCGTAGAGGGCGGCTATGCTGCGCTGGGCCGTCGCCGCAGCGCGAGCCGGATCGCCGCCCAGCAGCGCGTCCTGCATGGCCACCGCCACGAACTCCAAGGCCCCTTCGAAATTCGGGTTCTTGGAGGGTACGCAGTCGGCGAACTCCGCCGACTCGGCGAAGGTCTTGGCGAACGGGTCGGTTTGATAGAGGGGGTCGGCGAGAAGCGTTCGATACACCGGGACGGCCCCCATGGCGTGATAGTAGTACTTCGTGATCTCGGGATCTTCGGTGAAGTAGCGGATCAGCGCAACCGCCTGATCAGTGACCTTGCTCTCGGCGGAGATCGACAGCACGTGGTTGTTTCCGATGCCGTAGCGCTTGCCATCGGGAGCCTTGGGGAACTTGCCCGTGATGTACTTGTCGTCGATCGTCTCGCCCATGCCGCTGATGTTCCGCAAGATTCCTTTCATCCACGGCCCGTCGAAGATGAACCCTAGCTTTCCCTGGGGCATCAGGTTGCGGACTTCGCGCACCCCCATGCCGACGGGCGTCTGTTTGGTGGTCCCGATCTCCTTGTACCACCCCAGTGCCGCCACCGTACCGGGGTTGTTGAACGCGACCTTCCCCGAGGCATCCTCGAACCGGCCGCCGTGGCCCCACATGGCCGGGAAGAACCAGAAGGCGGAGTTCGTGCTCTTGTCCGTCCTGGCGCCGAAGCCGTAGACGTCCACCCCGGACTGGGAGATCTTGGCCACCACTTCCTTGAACTCCGCCCAGGTCTCCGGAATTTCCACCGGATAGCCGGCCTTGCTGATCGCATCCTTCCAGGCCAGGACGGCGATGGTTCCCAGCTGCCACGGAATGCTGATGAGCTTGTCGCCGACCACCCCGGCATCGTAGGCTGCCTCAGGGATGTCCCGCAGCTTGTCCTGGGGGAAGTACGGCTTCAGGTCCAGCAGCGCGCCGCGCGTGGCCAGCGGCACCGCCCAGCTGGCGGACAACTGGATGATGTCCGGAGCGTTGCCGCCGCTGACGGCGATCATGATCTGCTGCTGGGTCTGCTCATACGGGATGCCGATGTAGTTGACCTTGATTCCCGGATGCGATTCCTCGAAGCGCTGGGCCATCTCGTACACCGGCCCTTCGCTCGCTCCTTCCTTGACCAGCCAGGACGAGAAGTTGATGGTCACGCCCTCCAGGCCCCCGGCGGCCTCTTCCTGCGAACCTGCCGCGAACAGCAGAGCTGCCCCGGTCAGGAGCACGGCCAAGCACACTAGCCTCTTCATTGTCACCTCCTTGGTAGTCGCGACTTGCGCTCCATGTGAGCGCTCACATATACTAAGCCACAGTCACCCAGTTGTCAAGGCTGCGGGCGCTGCCAAGCGCCAGGATGCCAGGCGCCTCGAGATGCCCGCGCGCGCGGGCGGGCTCCAGCAGGCAGAGGCAACCGGGGCGGGCTTGGGGAAAGATCGCCGGAGCTTCCGGGCCGATGGGCAGCCCGGATCCTTGATCACTACCCGACGGACGTGTCACGATGCTGGTGAGGCACGCACAGGCGCGCTCGTCCGCCGAGGTGCCGTGCGGCCACGGATTCTATGCCAACGGAGTGAATGCATGAGGCTGGCAGGAAAGGTAGCGGTGGTCACCGGGGCGGGTGCCGGAATCGGCCGCACGATAGCCGGGGCGTTCGCCGCCGAAGGCGCCGAGGTGTGCCTGGCGTCGCGGCGCAGCATTAACGGGCAGCCGGCAGCCGACGGCATCGTCGCGCAGGGAGGAACGGCGCTGTTTTGCAGGTGTGACGTCTCCGACGAAGCGGACGTTCAGCGGCTCTTCGATCGGGTCGCGGAGACCTTCGGCCGGGTCGATATCCTGGTGAACAATGCCGGAGTGAATTTCGTCAAGCCTTTCGAACGCATGGAGATCGCCGACTGGGACCGGGTAGTCAACACGGACCTGCGCGGAACGTTCCTGTGCAGCCGCCTGGCCATACGGGACATGCTGAAGCGGCGACACGGGAGCATCATCAACGTCGCGAGCGTTCACTCCGTTGCCTGCCTTCCAGGTGCGGCACCGTATGACGCTGCAAAGTGGGGTATCGTCGGCCTGACCAAGGCCCTGGCCGTGGAGTTTGCCTCCCGCAACATCCGCGTCAATGCCTTGTCGCCGGGGCTGATCGATACTCAGATTTGGACGGATATCGTGAGCGCAGCTCCGGACCGCGAGCAGTGCCTGCATTACTGGCGGTCGAACATACCCATGGGCCGCGTGGGCAGCGTCGAGGAGATCGCCCGGGCGGCGATGTTCCTCGCCAGTGACGAGTCATCATACCTCACCGGAGCCAACATCGTGGTCGACGGCGGCATGACGAGCCAGCTGATCAGCGCCGAACCCTACGAATCGACACCGCTAGAGGGAACGTAACGCGGACCGCCGCAGGGGGTCCGCGGGAGCTTGAAATCTTTGCCAGCTTCGATACACTCCGTCCATGGACCAAGCCGAACGCTTCTTCGAGCACTACCACCATGAGCGCAACTATGGCTGCCGCCTGCGGGAGTACGTCTACCGTGGGTTGCGCACCCTCAGCGTGGAGAACGAGCTTCTCCGGGTCACGCTGCTGCTCGACAAAGGAACGGACATCGTCGAGTTCCTCTACAAGCCCCTCGACCTGGACGTGATGTGGCATTCTCCGTTGGGAATACGCAGCGTCGGCTACACGCCGACCGTCGCCAGTCCCGCCGGCTCCTTTCTGGACTACTACGCCGGCGGTTGGCAGGAGCTGTTTCCCAACATCGGCGGCGGATGCACCTACCAGGGTGCACCCCTGGGCACGCACGGGGAGGTTTGCCTGCTGCCCTGGGAGCTGCGCGTGGAGCGTGACGAGCCCGAACAGGTATCGGTGCGCTGCCGTGTGCGCACCGTCCGCAGCCCCTATCTCCTCGAGAAGACCCTCTCCATGAAGAGCAACGACCCGACGCTGTACATCGAAGAGCGGGTAGTCAACGAAGGCCGCGTGGCGCTGCAGGCCATGTGGGGACATCACCCCGCCTTCGGACCGCTGTTTCTCGATGGGAATTGCCGCCTCCAAGTCCCGCAGGGTTGCCGGGCCCGAACTGACGACCGCGACCTGGGGCCCTGTGCTCCCTTGCCAAGAGGCGAGGAGTTCCAGTGGCCCTCCCTCACCGATGCCGAAGGGCGCGCCTGGGACCTGAGCCAGGTGCCCGCCCCCGATTCCAGGGTGTACTTCATGTTCTATCTCCACGAAATCCGCGAGGGCTGGTATTCCCTGTCCAACCCGAAGCGGGGCGTGGCCTTCGCCATGCGCTGGGATCCCAAGGTTTTTCCCGTGATTGCGGTCTGGATGCCCTGCGGGGGCGCCCTGGGCTACCCGTGGTACGGCCGCAGCTACTGCGCCGCGGTCGAGCCCTGGTCGGCGCTGCCGCCGAACCTCTGCCAAGTGGCCGAGGAGGGGCGGGGACTCCCCCTGGCTGGAGGACAGGAGATTACCACCAGGCTGGAGGCGCGGATCGCTCCCTCCGAGCCCGAGCTGCCCTGAATCGATCCCCCGCCGCCTCGCTGTGGAGTCCCGGCCCCGGGTTCGACGGCGGAGCGGTCAGCCCTTCAGCGCGCCCGCCGTCAGGCCCTGGACGATCTGGCGCTGGGCGAAGATGAAGGCGATAATCACCGGGATGCTGATGAGGATCAGATCGGCAAACACCAGGTTCCAGGCGGTGTAGAACTGGCCACGGAAGAAGAAAAGGCTGAGGATCATGGTGTACTTCCTGGTTTCGCCGGCCAGGATGTAGATCGGGAAGAGAAAGTCATTCCAGATCTTCAGGATCACCCAGATGAACGTGGTCGCGAGCGCCGGGCGCAGCAGCGGGAGCGTTACCCGCGAGAAGATACCGAACGCGGATGCGCCGTCGATGATCGCCGCCTCTTCGAGATCCCGAGGGATCGTGGCCATGAAGCTCGTCAGGATGAAGATCGGCAGCGGGCAGAAGGTCGCAGCGTAGAAAAGGATCATCCCGTGGTAGGTACCCAGGAGTCCCATGTAGCGCATCAAGAGCGTCGACACGATCATCGAGGGGGGCGTGATGATCCCCATCATGAACAGGAAGAAGACGCTCCGGACCCGCTTCTCCTTGCGCCTCCCGAACACGTACGCAGCCATGGCACTGATCACCAGCACCAGGACCGTCGAGAAGCCGGTGATGATCACGCTGTTCTTGAAGGCGTTGATCAGCTTGCCCTTCACGATCACGGTCCGGTAGTTCTCCAGGATCTGCCATTTGCTCGGCAGTCGAATGGTAGGGATCGACGCCTCCTGAGCAGTCTTGAACGAGTTGATGACCATGTCCCAGAAGGGAATGACGATCAACAGGGCCAGCAGCGAGATGACCAGGTACTTCACCACCCCAAGCATCTTGCGGCGGTTCATGCTTCCACCACCCTCTTGGACAGCTGGATGTAGATCGGAAAGGCGACCAACGAGATCAGGGCGATCAGCAGGATGTTCATCGCCGAGGCGTAGCCCAGCAGTCCCTGCCCGAAGGTCTGGTAGATCCAGGTGTTGAACACGTGGGTCGCCTGCCCCGGCCCTCCCTTGGTGAGCACCATGATGATGTCGAAGACCTTGAGGCTCCCGATCGTGCTGATCAGGATGTTAACCGTCAGTCCCGGAATCACCAGCGGGATGATGATGTGCCGCACCATCCCGAAGAAGCGCAGGCCGTCGATCCTGCCCGCCTCGAGGATCTCTTCCGGGATCGAATTGATCGCGGCGATGTAGATCATCATGGAGAAACCCGTCCACATCCAGGTGTTCACGACCCCGACGACGAAGATGGTGTAGCGGACGCTTCCCAGCCAGGCAACCCGCACGTCCGTCCGGAGGATGAACGACAGGAAGTTGTTGAGCAGCCCCCGAGGATGCAGGATCGTCTGAAACAGGTACCCCCAGACGATGATCGCGATGACCGCCGGGACGAAAAAGAGCCCCCGGAAGAAATCGTTGGCCCGAGTCTTTCGTTCCAGGGCCAGGGCGAGGCCGAACCCGAAGAGATTCTGAAGGAGCACCACCGTAACCGTGAAGTAGAAGGTTGTCTTGATGACCAGCAGCAGATCGCCGCTGCGCACCAGCTCCCGGAAATTCTCCAGTCCCGTAAAGTTCATGCGCGTCTGGTACGTGTTCCAGTCGGTGAAGGCCGTCCCGATGTTCAGAAAAATCGGTACCATGAAGAACACGCAGTAGACGACCAGTGCCGGGAGAGCAAAGCTGAACGGATGAGCCCTGTCGATGGCGTTCACGTGGCGCCTTATGGCCCTCATGCTGAAGCCTCCTCGATATGGAACACCTGGATTGTAATCCGCCGAATTCCAGTTGACAACCTGTTGCACCATACTATAGAGTTCTACCTATGTACATAGGCGCTTGCGCCTTGGAGGGGCAGCCTTCAAGCCGTCGAAGCCGGAGGGGCGGCCTTCGCAGTCGACGGTTGCGGGATTGACGACGCAAGTTGCGTCGCCTATGATGCAATGGTGCTTCGGGGCTGTCAAGCCGTACCAAATTGTAAGGAGGAGAATCATGACCAAACTCAGCAGGTCTGCACTCGTCGTGCTCGCTCTGTTGCTGTGTCTCGGCACGGCGACCACCTGGGCGACAGGTGCGCAGGAGGCGAGCGAAGCCAAGAAGGCGCCGGTGAACTTCATCTTTTTCGCCGACATCTTGGTGCCGCAGCTGGAGGCGATGTTCGATCGCTTCAGCGCGGACACGGGATACCCGGCCGTTCTCGAGCCGCTGCCGGGCGGACAGGACTTCTTCAACATCGTCCCGGCCCGTCTGAACTCGGGCAAGGGATCGGACATTCTGATCGCCCACGGCACGCCGCTGGAGTACCTCTTGTACAACCCGGTGGACAACTTCGTGGATCTCACGGAATACACCAAGAAGAACATCGCCGGCATCAAGATCCCCGCGGCCATGTCCGCGGCGAACGCCGTCAACGGCAAGTCGTACGGCATCCCCTTCAGCCCCATCGTGCTGAGAGGCTACTATTACAACAAGAACATCAAGCGCGACGCGGGCATCGACCTGCCGAAGAGCGCCTCCGACTTCCTGAACGTCGTGGCGCCGAAGATCCGGGCAGCCGGCTTCGACCCGGTCTACGGCATGGGACAGGATCGGTGGGGGATCGGGATGGAGGCGGAAAACTTCGTGGCCGACGAGTTCACCCAGACCGACATCCAGGATCGCATCAACAACAAGAAGGCAACCTTCGGGGACAGCGCCTTTCTGCGGGCCTTCAAGTATCAGAAGGCCATCAAGGACAAGGGGTACTACAACTCCGACGTTCTGGTCGGGACCTACGACGGTGCGGTGGAGGCCATGGTCAACGGCACCGCCTTCATGACCTGTCTATCGGTCAACACCATGGCACGCTTCCCGGACGAGGCCAACGCCAACTACCTGGGCGGTCTGTTCATCTCCGAGAACGGCACCCGGGCCTACTACAGCCTCCCGCTCTACGCCTACATGGTCAAGGAGTCCGCCGGCGGTGACAACCCCGAGGGGGCCATGGCCTTCTACGAATGGTTCATGCGGGAAGACAACCTACTGGAGTACTACGCCTCGCTCAAGACCACCAGCGCCTACATCGGCATCCAGAACGAGATGTGGCCGTACGCGGCGGACCTGAAGGCAGGCTTCGATGCTTCCAAGCCGCCCTTCACCTACACCCTGAAGGCCAGCACCAAGCAGGCGGGAACCTACTCTTCGCAGGTCGTAGCGGGGACCAAGACGCCCGAGGAGGCCTGCCAGGAGATGCAGCGTGACTTCGCGGCCAGCGCGAAGGCGGTCGGGCTGCCGGCCTATCAGAACTAGCTCCCGTGAGATAGAGACAAGTCTTCAGGAGAATCAGGAGATTCGGAACAGCGTCCGGGAAACCGGACGCTGTTCTTTTCTACTCGTCGAACAGCTCCAGCACGACTCCTGGCAGGTATCGGGCCGCTTCGCGGATTACCTCCAGATGGCGGCCGTACGCTCCCGAGATGTGGTGCGGGTAGGGCCCGTAGACGAGCCTGCGCTCCCAGCGCTTCCAGTCCCCGACCCGCACCCAGACGTAGTTGTTCTGGTTGAAGGGCCCGGGGATCGTCCGGACCTCCCCGCAGCCGATGCGGTACTCCCCGCCGCACTCGTCGAAGCGAAGCAGGGTGAGCTCCCCTTCCTTGGCCTTCCAGTGGGACATGCCCGGGTACTCGCTGCGCCACAGCCAGTGCCGCCCGAGCTTCGGGCGAACGGCCGGGTCGGCCAGGGACGGCGGCCAGGAGGTGTGCCACAGGAGCACGCCGTTCGGGTCCTCGGGGTGACGGATCGTGATGTCCGTCAGGAAGGTGGGTTCCCGGTCCAGGGCCGCGGCCTGGAGGATCACGGAGCTGATCACCCCGTGGATGTCCGTCTCGGTGCCCACGGGGATCCCCATATCGTTCAGCACCGCGTACACCCAGGCCTGATCGACGCCGAGCTCGTAGACCAGGGACTGTATGTTCTGGATCGCGATCCCCGCGAGGCCGTTGGCGCTGACGAACGCGAGGATCTCGTCGCGCAGCGCGAACAGAACGTACAGCTGCTCGTCGCTGCGAAAACCCTCCAGATCGAAGTCCCGCTTGAGCTGCAGGGCCTCCTCCCGGTACCGCCGCTCTTGCTTCGGTACCCGTTCGCGCGTAGCCGTCACGATCCCCGCCAGATCCCGGGGAACGATCTCCACCCCAAAGCGTTCCAGGAGCACGCTCTCGTTCACGATGGTCGTGAAGAAGAAGTCCACCCGCGGCCCGATCTGACCGATGCGCAGGCCGCGCAGAGCCCCCGCCACCGAGGCTGCCCCCATGAAACGCTGGAAACCTGCCCCGAAGGCCGGATCATCCACCGGGCAGTTCTCGATGTAGGTGAACGGTACCCCGAGCTTGCCCAGCACCTTGCTCGAGGCCAGGAGCCCGCACAGCGTGTCTCGATCCCGCGAGCCGTCGGCGCGTGGCGCGTCATCCTGGGGCCCCCACAGCAAGAAGGGCAGCCCAAGCTTCCTGCCCAGCAGGCCGACCAGCCCTTCGGTGCCGAAGTTGCAGTGCGGCGCGAACACCGCCCCCACTCCGTTGTCCTTCAAGTGCCGCACCACAGGATCAATGTCCTGCATCTTGTAGATCATCCCGTCGTCGGTGACCCCGTCGATGCCCACGTAGTCCACCCCCCAGCTCCGGAGGCGGGCCTCGATCAGTGACTTCTGCCGACGGGCGGCCTCGCGGTCGAAGATGAACTTGGATATCGGAACCAGCCCGATCTTCACGGAACCCTGCCGCGCCATGGCGCTCACACCAGGTAACCCAGGCGCCTCATGCGCTCTTTGATCGCCTTGCTCTCGTCTTCGCTGAAGGGGTAGTCCATGGGCCGCGCATCCAGGAGCTTCGAGTTGAGGCTGCGGCGCAGCTCGACCACCTCCTGTTTCTCGCGAACCTCGTCAATGAGATCCTTCTGCTCTCCCGGGTCTTGCCGCAGGTCATAGTATTCTTCGGTGCCCCGGGTCAGGTTGCGGATCAGCTTGCAGTCGTCCGTGCGGACCGACTGGAGTGACCCCACGAGCAGGTTCGGCTCCACATCCGTATAGTCGCTGCGGTACTCGTAGAGGTCTTCGGTATAGGCCTGCAAACCTCCAGCCTTCCCGCGCTCGACGATTGGGAGCAGGCTGATGCCGTCGAAGTCCCACGCCTCCTCAACGGAGATACCCACGTGGTCGAGCACTGTAGGCATGATGTCCACCGAGCGTACGACCCCCGGGATCCGCTTGCCCTTCGGCAGGTCGCTGTCCCGCATGATCAGAAACACGTTGATGTCATGATCGTACATGCTGCGGTGCTGCGGATACAGCAGTCCGCCGGAGCGGTGGGGAATCGGTTTGACCGGATGCTCTCCTACGCCGGTTCCGTGGTCGGAGAACAGGACCAGGAGGGTAGTGTCCCACAGCCCCAACTCGTCGAAGGTGCGGATCAAGCCGCCGATGAGCTGCTCGTCCGCCACCTTGATGCGGGCGTCCTTGTAGCGCATCTCCGACAGAACCCCTTCCTGGATGCGCCCCTTCTTGAGAAGCGGGAACTCCCCACCCTCATGGGTCTCGTAGAAGTGCCCCCAGATAAAGAATGGAGCGGACTGGTGGTTGTCCCGCAGCCACTGCAGAAAGTCGTCCACCCACCACCAGCCCTCGTAGAAGACGTCCTCGTCTTTGCCCGTAGGGTTCCAGGTGGTGTACTCCGCCTCCTTCGGCTCGAAGAAGTCGTCATAGCCCGCGTCGAACCCGTGACGCGCCCCGATCAGGCCGTTGCCCGTGAAGAAGCAGGTCTTGTAGCCGTTCTCGCGGAGGATCGCGGCGGCAGTCTTCGACTGGATTCTGCACAGGGGCTGCCGCAGGGTGTGCTTGTTCGGATACTGGGCGCAGAGCACCGAGGACAGGCACACCGGGGTCATGCAGCCCGCGGCAATCGCCTTCTCGAACACCACCCCTTCGCCGGCGATGCGATCGATGTTCTCGGTCCGCATCTTTTCATAGCCGTTGCAGCTCAGGTTGTCGTTTCTCACCTCGTCCAGGCTCACCATCACGATGTTCTTCCGCCGCGCCATGTTGTCCACCTCCAGAATATGGGAATCTCAGGTTTCAGCCCCTCGGATTACCGTCTCCCGCCCATCCTGCCGGCCGTACGAATGCAGCATGCCGTACTTCAACCCCGCCTCGATCATGGCGATGTAGTTCTCGGCGGTCCGCTGGGTGATCCTCTGCTCGTACGGTGAGCACGAGGGACCCAGAACGAAGCCGAGCGGCCCTCCCTCGACGATCGCCGCGGCGACCAGCTCCTCGATCTCCCGGGCGGATCTGGAGACCAGATCGCTGTACTCGATGTTCCCGATCAGAACCATGTCCTCCCCGAAGAACCGGCGCGCCGCGGCCAGGGAGCAGTCCCCCACCGGCGGAGGCTCCACGGGCTGGAGGGCGTCCGGGGCAATCTCCGCGATCTCGCCGAGCACCTCGCTGAGCCTGCCGTGGCAGTGCAGGATCGTGCGCTTGCCGTGACCGCGGACCAGCTTCACGAGCTCGCGGTCGTATTCCGTCACGAGCTTCCGAAACACCGGCACGGTGCCGAGAGGGGGGCAGAGGTATTCCGGCCCGGACATGAAGAACACCTCCCCCACCGATCCCTGCAGGAATTGTTCGTAGATGCCGAGCATCCGCGCGGCGACCACGTCGAGAAAGCGCCGCACCCTGTCCGTCTCCGTGAATGACCAGACCAGGAAGTCCGTCTCGGAGCAAAGGTCGTGGAACACGGAGATCGGATCGACGATGCTGATGCCGTGCAAGCCCCGGTCGCCCAGGCGGTCGGCTTTGGCCCGGAACGGCTGGAGGTCCACCGTCGGAGTATCATAGGGCAGACCGGCGATCCAATCCAGATCCCCCAGGTCGGATAGGTAGGGTTGCACGCGGGTGCCGCCCGCCTGCCGCACCACCGCCTTGCGCAGGGTCCTGTTCCCCCAGTGGACGCTCTCGGATACGACCCGCCGGCCTCCCGCGGAGGCCTCCGTGCTCTCCTTGCGCACCGACGGGTGATGAAACACGAAATCCACCACGCTGCTCCCCGGCCTGGCTCCGAGGTACTCCAGGTTCAGGGTGTTGCGTTCGATGAAATCCGTATGCTCACGCGCCCACCGAGCCACCTCGCGGTAGGTCTCTTCGGTGTACACGTCGGCGGCGATGGGCTCGCTCTCGTAGGGAAACAGCAGCCAGATCGGCACGCGGTCTGGGATCTCGTGATCGAACACGGCACACAGGCGCTCCCGGCTGGTCATTCCCTTGCCCACGCGGTTGGCATCGATTCGCCCCCTCGCGACTCATGTGGGGGAGATCGCCGACTGCACAAGTTTGCGTGATATTACTTTGCAAACTTGCATTATGGCAGCGCCCAGCCCCCTGTCAACCCCCCGCACGGCCCCTCCGGGGCCGCCGCCCGCGCTCGCCGGCCGCGGCCCGCCTACCGGTAGCCGTGCTCCTTCTCCACCTCGGCGATTGCCTCCTCGATCATCGAAAGCCCCATCTCGGCGTACTTCTCGTCCATGATCAGGGGCGGGGACATCCGCAGGATGTGCCCGGCCGGGATCCAGGCCAGCCCTTTGCGGAAGGCCTTCTGGTACACCAGCTTGCCCGCCTCCTCGAAGGGTTCCTTGGTCCCCTTGTCCTTCACCAGCTCTATCCCCAGGAGGAAACCCTTGCCCTTGACATCCCCGATGATCGGGTGCGCCTCCTTCATCTGCTCCATACGCTTCATGAAGTACTTGCCCACGCTGCGCACGTTCTCCAGGAGCTGCTCTTCCTGGATCACTTCCAGGGAGGCCAGGGCCGCCGCGCAGGCCATGGGGTTGCCCCCGTAGCTCGAGGAGGCGGAGATCTTGTCCAGGACCGTGGCGTTCTCCTCC
>JAFGFV010000401.1 GCA_016930895.1 Spirochaetales bacterium
TCCGGTCTACTATCCGGACGGGCAGGGGCCCGCCTCGAACCCGGAGACCACCCAGTGCCCGGCCTGCGGGAGGACGCTCCATCGCGGGATCGTGCCCTGTCCGGCCTTGACGCCGCTGGGGCCTCGGGCCTGAGAGGTTCGCCGGGATCATCCGCCGCCGATTCCGTCCGGTCAAGGACCCTGGCGTACGGGCGCACCATACCCCCTCGGATCATCCGATAGAAGCGGGAACGGATCCCGGGAAGGCCGGTAAGCACCCAGGCCAGAGCAATCACCAAGCGCCGGAGGATGCGCCTCTGGGGAAAATCGTAGTATCCCTCGCGGCGGTACGCCCGGTGATCCGCCCGAAATACGATCCGCAGCCCTCCCCAGATGTCGTCGCGGAATACCTTCATACCGCCAATCCCGAGAAAGGTCCTGGGCCGGATGTAGCCGCTGCGGGCCAGGCGAACCAGGCGCGCAGCCAGGGAGTCCAGACGCGCGGCCACATCCGCCGCCTGCCCTTCATCCGAGACGAAATCCACCAGATGGGAGCGCTGGATCTCGATCCAGGCCTCGTACACCTGCCTGAGCTCCGGCAGCTGGGACAGGGGTCCGGATACGAGAAAGCCGATCTGCTTGCCGACCAGCGAAGGAGTGTGGGTGTTGAAAAAGCTGCGGTCGAAGAACTGCCGCCACTTCCAGGACAGCTGCCGCGCGGCGATGGCGCCGGCAAACACGATCACATCCGCCTTCTGCACGGTCCCGTTGTAGAACTCCATGAATGCATCCTTGCCCGCATACGCACACTGAAATCCGGCCCCGCAACGCAGGCAGCCCAGGCAGCCGCCTCGGATATCCAGGTCGTGGAGGTTCGCCACTTCCGGGGGCTCGGCAAAGGCGCCGACAAAGCGGTCCACCAGGGCCTTCAGCCGCTGCTGTGTGGGAAGGGCATCGGTGACGATCAGGACGCGAAAACCCTCGAGGGGCTGCCGGCCCTCCGAGAACGGCAGGTGCAGCGGCGCCTCTGCGGCTGCCAGGGGCGCGTGCAGCCGCGGAATGGCCTCCCGGCGACGGATGGTCTGGAACAGCTCTCGGGCGAATCCGTCCAGCCGCGTCCGCTCGGAAGGCTTCATCAGGTCGTGCATGTTGGCGGAGTAGAAGCCGGCGAAGGGCATTCTGAGATCTTCGCAGACCCCGCGCATGTAGCTATGGGCGCCGGAGTCGTAGAAATTGATGGAGGTGCTCAGGGTGGCGGCGTAGCGCCCGGAAAAGGCCTCAACCACACCCCGCTCCTCGATCAGCTCGATGAAGCGCTTGTACTGCGAGCAGACCAGCAGGATGTACAGCGGGAAGGCCCACAGAACCCCGTCGGCTGCTCGCACCGACTCGATGACCTGGAGGAAGCGCTGCTGGTCTCGCTCCAACCCGTGGATTTCCCGGGCCACGTCGTGGATCTCGAACTCGACGTTCGAAAAACGACGAGCCATGTACTCGACATACTGCATGGTCACGCTCTCTCTGCCCTTCGGGCTGCCGTTCATCACCGCGATCCGCATGTTCTCCTCCTAACTTAACACCGTTATTATAACGACGTTACATTTCAGCTCGAACAAAAGGGGAGGAGAGCGCTGCCTCTCCCCCCGAGCACCCCGGCAGCCGGTGCAGCGGCAGGCCGGCCGGAAGATCGTCAAACCCCCTAGGGCTATCGTCTCGCTGGGCTCTTGGACGCCGCCCCGCCTCCGGTGCTGTAGAAGCGCAGAAACAGCTCCTTCAGCTGCTCCCGATCCATACCTTCTGCCAGCTGCAGGCTCCCGGACAGCAGCAGGGAGCTGAATCCGTGAAGCATGGTCCAGCCCATCATTGCCCCGTAGCGCGGGTCCACAGGGTACCGCCCCTCTGCCGCCAGCCGTTCCAGCAGGCTCCTTGCCCGATGGTAGGTGAAATACAGGATCGGTTGGTCCTGCGTTCCCAGCGGAGTCTCCCCGATCGGGGTCTCGAATACCAGGCGATACAGATTGGGATGCTGCTCCGCGAAAGCGATGTACTCGCCACCGAGCCGATGAAGGGCCTCCATCGGCACGAGCCCCGAGTCGATGGCCCGAATGCGGGCATTCAGGAGCTCCACGGCCCTGAGCTTGAGGAGCAGGAGCAGCTCCGCCTTGCTCTCGAAATAGTGATAGATCGCCGTCGCGGATACCCCTACCTTTCGGGCCAGGGTCCGCATGTTCAGAGCCTCGTGCCCTGAATCCACGACCATCTGTTCGGCCACGGTCAGGATCCTCTCGGGCAGCTCCACATTCGCTGGTCGGGTCATCGACGGCTCTCCTTCTCCCACCTCGCGATCTTAACATCGTTAATATAACCTCGTTCCAACAATCCGTCAACAGCAGATTCCCATGAACCGGCGGGCGCTGTTGAGGCTCCTCGCCAGGACCGGGGCGCCCGGGGCTTAACACGAGTCTGACAGCGGCCTAATGAGCGGCACGCGATGCAGTCTATCCGCGCCGGGCCGCCCGCGCCCGCGTTCCTCGAGAAGGGAGCCTGCAGCGCGGCCGAACGACTGGTGAACGCGGATCGAGATACCCCGATGCTGCTCCCGGTGGATCTGCACGAGCGGGTGCCTGGAGACGATCTGGTGCGTTTTGTGAGGCGGTGGCTTCGATGCAGCTTCCCTCGGTGGTCAGTGAATCGTCGGGGCACGGGCAGCCAGCAGTATCCGCCGCAGATAGTGGAGGTGCT
This sequence comes from Spirochaetales bacterium, assembly GCA_016930895.1. Next base: position 2,722 of record JAFGFV010000401.1, read on the forward strand.
CAAGAAGGGGCCGCGGCCTGAGCAGCGGATCAATCGGACAGATCCTGACAGTCAGCTGATGCGAAGGAGCAAGCGGGGCAGTTGCCAGCAGGCCTGCAACGCCCTGGCGATAGCGGACGCGGAGGGAGCCAGTTGGTGCTGGTCACGGATGTGCTGCGGACTCCCAGCGATGCGAATCAACTCGAACCGGCGATTGAGCGGGTGGAGGAACAAGGGATCGAGGCGTACGGTGTTCGGGATCCCCTCGCCGGCTGTAGGAACGGCTGCCCAAA
>JAFGFV010000055.1 GCA_016930895.1 Spirochaetales bacterium
ATCCTGATCCTGGACGACTCCACCAGCGCCATCGACAGCGCCACGGAGGACCAGATCCAGCAGGCCATGCGCCGCATCTCGGCCCGGCGCACGACCTTGATCATCACCCACCGCCTCAGCCAGATCCGCTGGGCAGACCGCATCCTGGTGCTGCGCAAGGGCGAGCTCGTGGACCAGGGGACCCACGAGGAGCTCATGGGCCGCTCGGCGGATTACCGGCACATCTTCGCGCGCTACGAAGCGGGGAGCTCCGGGCCTTCTCCCGCCCCCGGAACGTAGGAGAGTCTGGGATGCCGTTCATACTCGATGGGCTGGACACCGAAGACTACGATCGCCAGTACTCCGACCGGGAGCTCCTGGGCCGGATCGCCGCCTATTTTCGCCCGCACCGGCGGCAGATGGCTGTGGCCGCCGTCGTCCTGACCCTGAACTCCGCGGCCGGCACCGCCGGGCCGATCCTGATCTCCCGCGCCCTGGACCTGGTCCAGACCGACCCCTCCATCCGCGCCATCCTGATGCTATCCCTGGGGGTCCTGCTCCTAGGGGTGTTCGCCTGGGGCTTCAACTACCTCCGCCAGCTTACAACCGCCCGGGTGGTGGGCGACGTGGTGCTCAAGCTCCGCGAGGACGTGTTCCACTCGGTCGTCCACAACGACATGTCCTTCTTCGACGAGCACCCCTCCGGCAAGATCGTCAGCCGCGTGAGCTCCGACACCCAGGACTTCTCCGACGTGATCACCCTGGTCCTGGACCTGGCCAGCCAGGTGCTGCTCGTGGTTCTGCTCTCAGTCTGGCTGTTCACGATCGATGCTCGTCTGACCCTCCTGATCCTGGCCATGGCGCCGGTAGCCTTTGCCATCGCCCTGGCCTTCCGGCGCATCGCCCGCCGGGTCACCCGCAACGCCAAGCGGGTCACGGCGGTGATCAACGCCGAGATCCAGGAGTCGATCAGCGGGATCGTGGTGGCCAAGAGCTTCCGGCAGGAGCAGGCCATCTTCGAGCGCTTCAACCGGAACAACCGCCAGGCCTACCGGGTGGGGCTGGCCCGGGGGCTGACCATGAACAGCATCTTCCCCATCCTGGGCGCCGCCTCGGGGCTGGCCGTGGCCCTGGTGGTGTACGCCGCCGGGGGAGCCATCCGCACCCGGGGCTTCAGCCCGGGGGACTGGTACCTGTTCATGCAGGCCGTGGCCTTTTTCTGGTGGCCCCTGATCAGCATCGCCTCCTTCTGGAGCCAGTTCCAGAGCGGCCTGTCCGCCGCCGAGCGGGTCTTCGCCCTGATCGACGCCAGGCCCCGGGTGTCCCAGCGGGCCTCGGAGCCGGTGCCCTCCCTCCGCGGCGAGGTGGAGTTCCGCGGGCTGTCCTTCTCCTACACCGGGCGGGAGCAGGTCCTGGAGGACTTCAGCCTCAAGATCCCGGCCGGCCAGACCGTGGCCCTGGTCGGGCACACCGGGGCCGGCAAGAGCTCGATCGCCCGCCTGATCACCCGCTTCTACGAGTTCCAAGGCGGGGAGCTTCTGATCGACGGTCGGGACATCCGCACCCTGGACCTGGAGCAGTATCGACGCCGGGTGGGACTGGTGCCCCAGGACCCGTTCCTGTTTTCCGGCACGGTCAAGGACAACATCCGCTACAGCCGCCCGGAAGCCACCGAGCAGGAGGTCTGCGCCGCGGCCATGCGCATCGCCGCGGGCAGCTGGCTGGAAGCCCTGGCGCAGGGCCTCGACACCGAGGTGGGCGCCCGCGGGGCCAGCCTGTCCATGGGGCAGCGCCAGCTGGTGGCCCTGGCCCGGGTGCTCCTCAAGGACCCGGCCATCTTTATCCTGGACGAGGCCACCGCCAGCGTGGACCCCTTCACGGAAACCCAGATCCAGGAGGGGCTGGATACGGTCATGCGCGACCGGACGGCCATCGTGATCGCCCACCGCCTGTCGACGGTTCGCCACGCGGATAGGATCGTGGTGTTGCGGCAGGGCAGGATCATCGAGACCGGCACCCACGGCGAGCTCCTGCGCGCCGGCGGCCACTACGCGGAGCTGTACAACACCTACTTCCGCCACCAGAGCCTGGAGTACGTCGAAGGGTTCGCGCGCCCATAGCTCGGCGCCGTGCTGAGGTGACCGGCCGCCGGAGCTCCCTCAGCCTGTCAGCAGAGCGTAGGCGACCTCCCGGGTGCTTCCGCACCCGAGGAGCAGCGGACAGGCGGGCTTGGGGGCATCCGCGCCGCAGCCCGGAACGACCGCTTCGATCGATTCCAGAAGAGTGAGCGAGCGCAAGCGGGGGGTCACCGCGTGTACGAGCAGCGTCCGCGAGCCGCCCTCCCGCAGATGCAGCCGGGCGGAAGCCTCGTCGGTAAAGATCACCTCCTCCTGCAGATCGAAGAGCGGCATCGGGGAAAACCTTCCCCGAGCTCCCGCCCCGCCTTGCGATCGGGGATAGAGCAAGCCGAACAGATAGCCCTTCCCGAGCATCCCCTCGAGCCACGCCTCCCAACCCGCCTCCCCGCCAGCCTCGGGGGCGACAGCCGCCGCGAACCCGAAGGGGGCCCCAGCGGCGCGCAGAGCCTCGAAGCCGTCGGAGAGCGCAGCCCCTTCGCTGGGGCGGGCCCGCCCCGCGGCGCCATCACGCTGCGGGAACACGAAGGCAATGTTTCCCGAGGCAGCCGCCTCGGCGGCGGCATCCTCCCCGAGAGCCCAGCCGCCGGCGAAGACCACGAAGGTGCTCGCGGGGTTGCGCAGCGCCAGGTCCAGCAGCTCCGGCCAGTATCGGCCGCAGGACGAGCCCACGGGGCCGGCGGCCACGAACAGCCGGACCCCCAGGCGATGGGCTTGCGTTACGGCCCGCGAAAGCTCCCGGTAGTCGATTCCCTCCCTCGGGCAGCCTCGGGCGGCCGGGCAGAGCGCGCAGCCCGCCTCGGGTCCCGGCTCCAGCCCCAGCAGCAGCGCAGATGGGACCGGCTGGCCGTAGTACAGCTCCAGCCTTCGCGCCCAGGGATTGGGCAACCCCGGACGCGCATCGAGGAGCCGCATGGCAAAGCGAGCCTTGGCTTGCGGGTGCAGGGCATTCACGTTGGCCGCCAGCCTGTCCCTGCAGCGACGCGCTCCCTCCGAGCTCCACTGGTAGCCGGCCTGCTCGCGTTTCGGCTCCCGCCTGCGCCACAGGGGCGCCGGCGCGCCGTAGGCAGGGTCCTGCCGCTCACCGCGTCCCGCAACAGCGGCGCGCCGTCCCTGCCTGAGTTGTATCGTCTGCATCGTCTCTCCCCTTCTGTCCACTCGTTCATCCCGAAGATCCGTCACATCAGCCGCCCCTGGTCTCTTCTCAGGCCGGCCAACAGAGCTTCGAGGTTCTCCAGGACCGCCTCCAGGGACACGCTCGTATCGAGGGAGAACTGAAACACGGCGGCCTCGACCAGGGTTCCCAGCGTAACGGCCATGCCCCGAGGATCGACCGGGCGGATCTCCCCGCGGTCGATCCCCTCCCGCAGGAGCGCGGCGAACATCTCCAGGATCTCCATGGCCCGCTGCCGGAGCCGCTCGGCCACCTCCTGGTCCTCCCGCAGGATCCGCAAGGTGTGCTCGAGCAGAACCAGCAGCGCCCTCTTGTCCTCGTACAGGTTGGCCAGGATGCGGCGGAGGATGGTCGAGATCCTTTCCACGCAGTCGGCATCCGGCCCGCGTAGCACGTCCTCGAAGTCGAGCTTGACCGCATCGAAGCTCTGATTGAGGGTATAGGTGAAGATTTCGTCCTTGTTGCGGAAGTATTCGTAGATGGTGGAGCGGCCGATACCGCACATAGTCGCGATCCGGGCCATGGTGGTGCGATGGTACCCGTCGAAGGCGAACACGTAGAGGGCCTTGTGGGCAATCTCGTACTTCTTCTGCTCGAAGTCGACCACTTTTGGCATGAATCAGCCTTTTTACCGACACGAGTGTCGATATCCCAATATACCGGATATCGACACCTGTGTCAACAAAAAATTGCGCTCGGAGAGCGCTCGGACCGCGTCCCGGCCCCGGGCGTCCCGGCCCCGGGCGCGCCGGGCTCCGGGCGCGTGGACGCACCCTGGAAAGGCACCGACGGGATGTGGTACAACAGAGGCAGCCCCGGCTGGAATGGCCTGCTCGTGAAACCTGCCTCGTCCGGACAGCTGACCCCTTCCCTGCTCAAGTCCCTCTGGGACCCGACGGACATGAAGCCCCGCCGCCCCCTGTACGCCTGCCTCGGCCCCCTCGAGCTGTGGGTTCGCCAGGCCGGGGAGGACTGGTTCGTGGCGCACCGCCGGCACGAGCCGGAGATCGCGGCCAGCGCGCCCAGGCTCCTCCAACCGAACGCCAGGCTGGAGGAGTTGCCCTGGAACCGCTGGGTCTCCAGCCACCCCTCCGACTGCGTCCGCCTGGTACCCGCGCTGCCGGACCGTTCCGTGGTCGTGCGGCCTCGCTTTCCGCTGAAGGTGCCCACGGGCGAGTCGGTGCTCTTCTACGTGACGATTCCCGTCTGGGTGCGGGTGACTGTCGGGAGGGACGCCGACCTGGTCCTGAGCGAAATCCCCTCCGTCGTGCTTTCCAACACCTGGTTCGGTGAGCCCACCTCGGGAGAGCTGTGCTATGCCCTCAAGACCAGGGCCCTGCGGGACCTGGAGGAACTGTCCAACCACCCGTACATGGCCACCTGTCCCGTGCGGATCGAGAACCAGGCCCCCACGGACCTGGACTTCCAGAGGATCTGCATCCGGGTGGAGCACCTGCACGTGTACCGGGGCACCCGCCGGCTGTGGACCAACCAGGTCGAGGTGATCTTCAAGGGGGAGGATTTCACCAGCCAGATCAACGTGGTCAAGTACGCCCCGAAGCTGGAAGGGACCTCGGAGCGTCTCTGCGCAGCCCGGGAGCCGGTGGAGCGCAGCCTGCTCAAGAAGAGCTTCTACTTCCTGCGCTCGCTCACCGGTTTCTGACCCCGCGGCCAGGGGGATGCTTGCTCGGGCGAAGGTCATTTTAGTATCTTGGGAACAGCCTGTTCTGAGAAAACAAGGAGTACGGAGTCTTGGAGATCGTCAAGCTCGACAAGGTCAGGAAGGTCTATCCTCTGGGAAACGTGTCAGTGGAAGCCGTCAAGGGCATCGACCTGTGCATCGAGAAGGGTGACTTTATCTCGATTGCCGGCCCTTCGGGCTCCGGAAAGACCACGATTCTGAACATGATCGGCTGCATCGACACGCCCACGGAAGGCACGGTCGAGATCAACGGAAAGATCACCTCCGAGCTGAGCGACCGGGAGCTCACCGCCCTGCGGCACCAGGTCATCGGCTTCATCTTCCAGTCGTTCAACCTGATCCCGGTGCTCAACGTGCACGAGAACATCGAGTTCCCGCTCCTCCTGGGCAAGGACATACCTCCCCGGAAGGAGAGGACGGAGTGGATCGACTACCTGATCGCGGAGGTGGGCCTGAGCGAGCAGCGGATCCAGCGGCCGAACGAGCTGTCCGGGGGCCAACGGCAGAGGGTGGCGATCGCCCGGGCCCTGGTCACCAGGCCCGACATCGTGCTGGCCGATGAGCCCACGGCCAACCTGGACTCCGCCACCGGGGGGGCCATCATCGAGCTCATGAAGAAGATCAACCGGGAGCGGGAGACGACCTTCATCTTCTCCACCCACGACTCCTCGATCGTGTCGATCGCCGACCACGTGATCCATCTCCACGACGGCCTGGTGGGGAAGGAGGAGAGGCGCAGGAGTCGGGATGAGCGTCCTGTTTAAGATCGCGTTCCGCAACCTCCGGGAGCACCGCTCCAAGACCCTGATCATCGGGATCATCATCGCCCTCGGCATCGCCCTGATGCTGGTGGGCAACGCCCTGATGGACACCGCGGGCAAGGGCATCCGGCGCAGCTTTATCGAAAACTACACGGGGCACGTCATGATCAGCGGCAAGGCCGAGGTGGACGTCTCCCTGTTCGGCATCCAGGGACCCGAGGCCAGCTCGGAGGAGGTCCCGAGAATCCCGCAGTACGAGGCGGTATACGAGTACGCGGCCTCCCTCCCCCAGGTCCAGGCGCTGGCCGCCCAGGTCACCGGCTTCACCCTCTTTAGCTTCGAGGACAAGGGCAACCAGTTCGGCATCCTCTTTGGGATCGAGCCGGAGAGCTACCGCGCCATGTTCCCGGACAGCATCACGATGGTGTCGGGACGCTACCTGGAGCCTGGGGAGGAAGGCATCCTGCTCTCCGAAGGCAAGATCGAAGAGATCCGCGACGAGCTGGAGATCTCCCTCCAGGTGGGGGACCGCGTCGTGCTCAGCGGTCTGGGACCCGCGGGCTTCCGCATCCGGGAGGTTCCCATCCGGGGAGTCTTCCGCTTCCGGCAGGAGGTCGAAGGGCTGTCCCAGATCAACTTCATCGACGTCCAGTCCCTGCGGGCCCTGCTGGGCATGGTGGTGGCCTCGGCTGGAGCCCTGGAGCTGGAAGAGGAGGAGATCGGGCTGCTGAGTGCGGGCGGTGCCGCCGAAGAGCAGTTGTTCGGGGGATCGATGGTGGAATCGGCCGCCTCTGAGGAGGTCTCCATGACGGAGGATTCCCTCCTGGGCATCCTCGGGGAACGCGCCGAAGGCAGCTATGCCGCCTCCATCGACAGCGGCGCCTGGAACTTCCTGCTCCTCCAGCTCGAGGACGAGAGCCAGGTCGTGCCCGTGATCGCGGAGCTCAACGGCTGGTTCGCCGCGGAGGAGATCGAGGCGCAGGCGGTGGACTGGAAGGCCGCTTCCGGCGGCTTCGGTTCCCTGGCCGACACCCTGCAGGTGGTCTTCAACGTGCTCATCCTGATCATCGCGGTGGTGGCCGTGATCATCATCATGAATACCCTGGTGATTTCCGTGATCGAGCGCACCACCGAAATCGGGACCATGCGGGCCCTGGGAGCTCACAAGGGAATGGTCCGTTGGATGTTCGTCCTGGAAACCGCAAGCATCTCTCTCGTGTTCGGCCTCGTGGGGATCGCGCTCGGAGCCGGGATCATCGGCATCCTCAACCTGACGGGCATCCCCGCCCCCAACCCCTTCTTCGAGATCCTGTTCGGGGGCAAGGTGCTGCATCCGCTGCTTCCCCTTTCGGCGGTGCTGTACGCCCTGCTCGTGATCATCGCCATCGGGGTCCTGGCCAGCCTGTACCCGGTGGCCATCGCCCTGCGCATCCAGCCCGTGCGGGCCATCCAGACGGAAGGGTAGACATGAACAGCGCTCGCATCGCCTTCCGCAACCTCAGCCGTCAGAAGAAGCGCAGTTTTCTCCTGGGTGGGGCCATCGCCTTCGGCATCCTGATCATCAGCCTGGTCAACTCCTTTACCGCCGGGGTGGTGGAAAACGTGCAGGAGAACTTCAGCCACTTCCTGGCCGGGCACATCTTCCTGACCGGCTACGAGAAGAGCCCCTCCGGGCGGGTGGTCAGCGTGATTCGGGACGACGCGGCCCTGACCGAGGCCATCCGCCGGATCGAGCAGGACTCCTTGCGCTACATCGCCAAGCGCTCGAGCCTGAACGGCGTGCTGATCTTCGAAGGGGAGAACACCCGCCAGCAGGTGGTGGGGGTGGACTGGGACGAGGAGCGTTACCTGCGGGACCGCCTGGTCCTGCGGGAGGGCACGATCGAGGCCGTGCTGGCGGAGCCGCGCGCTCTCGTGCTCAACGAGAAGGCGGCCGAGCGCCTGGGGGTGGCCGTCGGCGAGACCCTCCTGGTGCAGATGCAGACCGTGACCGGGCAGCAGAACGTCGGAGAGTTCATCCTGGCCGCTACCAGCGTGGACACCGGGATCTTCAGCAGCATGAGCGCCTACGGGCACCGGGGACACGTCAACACCCTGGTCAACATCGAGCCCGAGGAGTACATCACCCTCGGGATCTTCCTCGAGGACATGGGGCGCATGGATCTCGAAGCCCAGCGCCTGTACCAGGCGCTGCAGGACCGGGTGTCGCTGTTCCCCCGGGCCGTAGGCCCCCAGGCCGGAGGCCCCCAGGCCATGCGGGGGCTCATGACCCAGATGGCGGAGGAGGAGTGGGAAGGGACCCGTTACCAGCTGGCTACGATCAGCGACTATCTCCAGCCCCTGAACCAGATCGCCTCGACCCTGAACATTGTGGGCCTGGTGGTGGTGCTGATCCTGTTCGTGATCATCATGGTGGGGATCACCAACACCTTCCGGATGATCATCTACGAACGCACCCGGGAGATCGGGACCATGCGGGCCCTGGGCCTGCA
>JAFGFV010000402.1 GCA_016930895.1 Spirochaetales bacterium
GAGCCCCTGGTGCTGCGCTACGGCTTCGACTTTTTCCGCCTGAGCTATCTGTACGACTTTCTCAAGGACCCCCGGAACGAGCTGGCCGTGGGCGCCTCCCTGCAGATCCGGGACGCGGTCATCACCTTCGCCCAGCCCGCGGATCCCGCTCTAGGCGAAGAGGCCAAGATCCGGGAGCAGGGCAACGTGGGCCCGGTCCCGGCCCTCAAGTTCAGGGCCAAGTACTACGTGAGCCCCCGGGCCTGGCTCGGCACGGAGATCGACGGCATCTACGCCCAGGGCAGGGGCTTCGTCGGCTCGACCGAAGTGGAGGCCGGCTTCAAGGGCGCCATCCTGGACGCCTCCCTGCGGGCCGGGTTCAGTCCCCGGGAGAACCTGGATACCTTCCTGAACCTGCGCTACCTCGGGGGCGGAGCCGAGGGGACCTCGACCGACTACGAAGGCCCCGGTGACGGCTACACCAAGAACTGGCTCCACGCCTTCAGCGTCTCCCTGGGCGTGACCCTCCGGTAGCCGATACTCAGCGTCGGTCCACGAGCGCGGCTGCTCGTCCCTGACCAGGGGCGGGCAGCCGCCTTGTTTCGAGGAGCCGCCGAATGGCCACAGTCGAGTTCCTGCCCGCTAGCCTGCGCGCCCGGGCCCTCAACGGGCGGGGCGCTGCGCCCGGGGACTACGTCCTGTACTGGATGCAGGCCTCCCAGCGGGTGTTGGAGAACCCCGCCCTCGAGCAGGCGGTCGAACGAGCCAACGAGCTTTCCCTTCCCGTGGTGGTGGGCTTCGGCCTGAGCGCCTCCGTGCTGCCGGCCAATCCGCGCCACTACGCCTTCATGCTCCAGGGGCTCGAGCAGGTCGGGCCCGAGCTCGAACGCCGGGGAATCCGCCTGGCGGTGCTGTCGGAGGCCCCTGATCAGGCCGCCCTTGCCCTGGGGCGCCGTGCGGCCCTGATCATCACGGACGCCGGCTACCTGCGCCGGCATCGCTCCTGGCGGGCCCGGGTGGCGACGGAGGCCCCCTGCGCGGTCGTGCAGGTGGAGGGCAACGCGGTGGTGCCGGTGGAGGAGGCCTCCGACCGCGGCGAGTGGGCCGCGGCCACCTTCCGCCCGCGCATCCGCCGCCGGCTGCCCGAGTACCTGGCGCCGACCCAGAGCCACGAGCTGCGGCGCGATTCCCTGGGCCTCGAGCTGGACCTCCCGCTCCTGCCGCCCCGCAGCGTAGGGCCGGGTCTCCTCACCGATTCGGCCTTGCGCCCGTCCCTCGAGCTGGACCCCGCGCCCGGGCCGGTCTCCCCCTGGTTCCCCGGCGGGACGGCGGAAGCCCTGCGCCGCCTCGAGGGCTTCGTTTCCGGGCCCCTGCGGGAGTACCACAGCCGGCGCAATGACCCGGGCCTGGAGCTCCACTCCGGCCTGAGCCCCTACCTGCACTTCGGGCAGATCTCTCCGATCACCGTGGCCCTGGCGGTGCAGCAGGCCCCCGGGGTACCGGAGGAGGCCCGGGCCGCCTTCCTCGAGGAGCTAATCGTGCGGCGGGAGCTGTCCTTCAACTACGTGCACCACGAGGCGCGCTACGACCGCTACGAAGCCCTGCCGGAGTGGGCCCGCCGGACCCTGGACGCGCATCGCCGGGACCCCCGGCCCTACCTGTACTCGCCGCAGGAACTGGAGGCGGCTGCCTCCCACGACCCCTACTGGAACGCGGCCATGCGGGAGATGCGGACCACCGGCAGCATGCACGGCTACATGCGCATGTACTGGGGCAAGAAGATCCTGGAGTGGAGCCCGAGCCCGGAGGAGGGGTTCGCCGCACTGGTGGAGCTGAACGACCGCTACTTCCTCGACGGCCGGGACCCGAACTCCTACGCCGGGACAGCCTGGTGCTTCGGCAGACACGACCGCCCCTGGCCGGAGCGCCCGGTCTTCGGCAAGGTGCGGAGCATGACCGCCTCGGGGCTGCGGCGCAAGTTCGACATGGAGGCCTACCTCCGCAGGATCGACTCGCTGCCGGGGCAGGGCTGAATCCCCACCAGCTGGCGTACTCCGCCTGCCGACACCCCCCGAGCTACTCCGCCCCGCCCACCTGCCCCGTCCCCGCGGCGATCTCGTCCCGGGCCTCCGCCACGGCCTCCCGAAGAGCCTCCCGGACGGGCGTGTAGCGCATGCCCAGCTCCCGGCGGGCCTTGCTGTCGTCGAACAGGAGGGAGCCCCGGAACTGCGTCCGCATCAGGTCCAGGGGAAGGAGCGGCGGCCGGCCCGTGAGGCCGGCCCAGGCGGTCAGGAGCCCCGACAGGAGCATGGTCGCGCGGCGCCCCAGGGCCCACCGCGGCACCGGCACTCCTGAGAGCTCGCTCAGCAGGCCAAAATACTCCGCGGTGCTCAGCCGTTCCCCACCCACCAGGTAGGCCTCGGCGCCGTCCTCCTTTTCGGCGGCCCGGACGATCGCCTCGGCGGCGTCCCGGACGTGGATATAGGTGAAGAGGCTGTTGCTGCGGATCAGCACCGGGATGCCCCCGCGCACGAAACTGCGGATCTGCATCACCGCCTTGGGGTCGCCCCGGCCGATCACAGCCGCGAGGTACACCACCGTGAGTGGGAGCCCGGCGCCTTGGCACAGCTCCCGGGCCAGGGCGTCCCCATCGAACTTGGAGCGGGCGTACCCGCTCATGTGCGGGCCCGGGCAGCTGGCTTCCCCGAAAGGCATCTCATCGGGGAATCCATAGGCCATCACGGTGCTGACGTGCACGACCCTCGAAACCCCGGCCCGCGCGGCCGCGCGCATGAGGTTGCCCGTGCCTTCGACGTTCACGCGGTAGTACGGACTGGCCTTCCGCACCCGGGTCCCCGGGCTGAGCGGGTACGAGATCCGCTGCCAGAAGGCGTTCAGGCCGGCACAGTTGAGCAGCCAGTCGCAGCCCTCCAGGGCCCGGTACAGGGAATCCGGGTCCCCCAGCTCGCCGATCCGGGCCTGCACTTCCGGATGCCGTTCGCGCAGGCACGCCCCTGCCTGCTCCCGTCGCACCAGACAGCTCACCCGATAGGGGTGATGGGGGCTCGCGCACAGGCGGTCGACCACCGCCCCCCCCACGAACCCGCTGGCCCCCGCCACGAGCACGTTCTTGCCGTTCACGACTCACCTCCCGCCGCCCGTATCCATGCGCCGTGCGTTCGTTCTACTATAGCCCAGCTCCGGCACGGGCGCACGCCGAAGGAGATCCTCGCATGATCCGACTGGGACTGGCCTGCATCTTCAGGGAGCAGCCCATCCGCTTCCGCCGCACCACCGCCGCCTACCTGGGCCGCTCGAGCCGCCGGGACCGACTCCGGACCCTCTCCGCTCTCTGCCTGGACAACGCCCGCGCCCTCGCCAGCGCTCTGTCCTGGTGCCGGGACCACGGGGTCGGGGACTTCCGCATCAACAGCCAGATCCTGCCCCTGGCCACCCATCCCGAGCTCGGCTACCGGATCGCGGACCTCCCGGCCGCCGCCGAGATCCGGGAGGCTTTCCTCCAGTGCGGGCGCCTGGCTGCCGAAGGAGCCCTGCGCACCACCCTGCACCCGGACCAGTTCGTCCTGCTCTCCTCGCCCTCCGAGGAGGTCACCCGCCACAGCCTGGAGGAGCTGCGCTACCAGGCGGAGGTATCCGAGCTGGTCGGCAGCGACGTGATCAACCTCCACGGCGGCGGGGGCTACGGAGACAAGCCCTCGGCGCTGGCCAGGCTACGGCGCCGCATCGAGTCCCTGCCGGCGGACATCCGCCGCCGCCTCTCCCTGGAGAACGATGATCGCGTCTACACCCCCGCGGAAATCCTGCCGGTCTGCGCCGACACCGGGACTCCCCTGGTCTACGACGTGC
>JAFGFV010000403.1 GCA_016930895.1 Spirochaetales bacterium
AAGCACTCCCGCCAGGACACCTCGTTGGAGTGGTGCTCATAGGGCCCCACGAACACCACCGGTCGGTTGGCAAGGAGGTACCCTTCCAGCTCGCTCAGCCGCTCCCCCTCCAGGTGCCCCTCGAGGAGCTCGCGGAACATGGCCTTGCCCGCCGGTGGCACGTACACCCCCAGGATCTGCTGAAGGCGATGCACCGCCCCCGTGGTCCCGCTCCCGGCTTCGATGATCTTGTGCTCCGGGCCGGCGTGCACGAGCCTCTTGATCGTGGCCTCCGCCTGCCTCAGGCGGGCGCTGGTGATCATGCCGGTGGCGTCGTCCTCGGTGTGGGTGTTGGCGTAGTGCGCGAGCATGCGCTGCAGGTAACCCTCGATGAAGTCGACTCCCCGCCCCGAGGCGGTGTAGTCCGCGTAGGTGAGCCGCCGCGCCCCGAAGGGAGTGCTGATCTGCGCATCGCGTCCCACGATGCCCCGCCTCACCCGCGACCACAGGTCCCGCTTCATGCCGGCTGTCACGCGCTCCCGGCCGGCCCGGCAGCCGCCTTCTCCACCGCCGTCTTGAGCGCCAGGATGTTCTCCGGCGGGGTAGACGGCGGGAAGGTGCAGCCCGGCGCCAGGATCAGCCCCCGGCCGCCGGCGGCCTCAATGGCCTGCAGGCCCTGCCGCAGGATCTCTTCGGGCGCGCACCCGGCGGCCCGGAGGTGGTCGATGCCGCCGACCAGGCACCTGTCGGTGCGGCCCCTGGCCTCCTCGATGGAGGGGCCGGCCACCCGGTCCTCCCAGCTGAGGGCGTCGCACGGGTAGTCCTTGAGCAGCTCGAAGTAGGACCCCTTCTCCCCGTGGACGTGCACGATCGAGATCGGCGCCCGCCCCAGGGCTTCGAGGACCCGCAGGTCCGAGGGCATCACCATGGCCCTGAACTGGGACTCGGGCATCCACGCCTCCTCGCAGCCGTAAGCCCCGTAGAAGAATCCGTCGATCCCCGCCTCGGACAGGCAGCACCCCGCGAAGGCCGCCGAGTTGCTGCCGATCACCTCCAGGCCCTGGAGCACCGCAGCAGGGTCCTGTTTCCAGTCCTCCAGGATCCTGCGCCCGGCCAGGCGGGCGGCGATGTGGAAGGGCGAGAACTCGGTCTGGACCACCGGTACCTCCGGCCCGACCGCCTCCTTGATGCGCGCGAGGGCCTCCAGCTGCCGCCCGAAGGCCCCGATGTGGGGGTCGAACTCCTCCAGCAGCTTCCAGACCCCCACGCCGGATACGTGGAAGTGGTTGACGGGCATGTCATACAGATCGTCGTACATCACCTTCACGTAGTCCGGGTCGTACTTCCGGTAGAACTCCAGGGTGAAGCGGGCGAACCTCTCCGGGGTCCGCTCGTGCACGGTGCTGTGGACATAGGCGGAAAAGGGCACCCGGTCGGTCGCCTTGTTCTGGAGGGTGGCCAGCACCCGCTGCATCTTGGTCATTTCGGGCTGCTCCGCGGGAGTCCAGATGGAAGTGCCGTCACGACACCACTATGACCAGAGGCAATCCCCGCCGTCAAGCAGTCAGGTCGGCCCCTCCGCCGGGGGCTCCGACCGCGGCCCGCCGGGTTGGACCGAACCCGAAGATCGATTGCGCTCTAGAAGGCGAAACCGAGATTGATCGTGATGTTGAAGCCGATACCGGTCACCGTCGTGTACTTGCCGCCGCCGCCCACGCCGAAAACCAGGCCGCCGCGGGTCACCCACTGGTAGCCCACGTCCACGATCGCGGCCGCCATCAGGACGGGCTCGATGTACAGAATGCCCGGATAGGCCCCGATGTAGAAGCCCCGGAGGCCGCCGCCCAAGGGGTGCGCGATCAGGCCCAGGAAGGCTCCCCCGCCGACAAACCCGTATCCAGGCGCAAACGCCACATCCGGCATCACCGACAGCACGAAGTATTCACCGAAGGCGTGCTGGTATTCCACGGTGACCTCGATGATCCCCACCAACAGGGTGAGCGCCACCGCCACGGGCTGGAAGAGGATGGCGTTGTCGGCGGGGGGCGGTTCGGCGGGCTGCGCTCCCACCCCCGAGACACCGAGACACACGAGCACGATCGCCACGAGCATTCTCTTCACGGCGTTCCTCCTACCCCCCATTCTCGTGCAGGTTGGGCCGCGGCGCAAGAGAATTCGGTCGGAGCCGCAGGGTGTGAGTGATGCAGCGGGGCATCTCGTCCTGACGGTGGGTCACGTAGAGGATCGCGGTGGGGGTCTCGAAGCCGATCCGGTCGACCAGGGCGATCACCCGTCTGCGGTTGGCGGGGTCCAGGCCCTGGCAGGGCTCGTCGAGGGCCAGGATCTCGGGGCTCTTGACCAGGGCCCGGACCATGATCACCAGGCGCCGCTCTCCGTACGAGAGTTGGCTGAACGCGCGCTCGGCGAGCTCGCCGATCCCGAGACGTTCGATCCACTCCCGCGCGCTTTCCCGCTGGGCTTGCGTGGGCCGGCGGTACAGGCCCACCGAGTCGAAGAACCCCGAAGCCACCACGTCGAATACCGGCAGGTCCAGCCGGTAGCCCGCCTGCAGGTGCGGTGACACCTGGCCGATCCGGCGCTTGATCTCCCAGATGCTCTCCCCGGTGCCCCGCCGGCGGCCGAACAGGCGGATGTCGTTGGTGTAGGCCTGCAGGTTGTCCGCGTAGATCAGGCTGATCAGGGTGGTCTTGCCCGAGCCGTTGGGGCCCAGCACGGCCCAGTGCTCCCCCCGGCGCATGGTCCAGGTTAGGGAGCGCAGGGCCACCGTGTCCCCGTAGCGGACCGTGACGTTCCGCAGCTCGACCAGCGGCTCGCCGCCCCGTGCGCCCGACGGCCCGCTGTCGTCTCGCCCCTGCCCCACCGGGTGGCGGCCCGTCCGCCCGTTCCCCGACGGGTCGCTGTCCGTCCGCCCGTACAGCTTCTCCAGCGCCGCGGGGGTCAGCACGCTCTGCCGCTCGCCCTGACGCACGACCCGGCAGTCCTTGAGACAGAGAACGTGGCTGATCTCCGGAATGATCTCCTCATCACGGTGGGTCACCAGGACCAGGTGCACGCCCTCGGCCACCAGGGTCCGCAGCACGCTCTCCAGGCGCGCGCGCGCTGCCTCGTCCAGCCCGTCGAAGGGCTCGTCCAGGATCAGGAGCTCGGGCCGGCGCATCAGGGCCCGGGCGATCAGGACCTTGCGGGTCTCGCCGTTGGACAGGAAGCGCATGGGGCGGTGCAGCAGCTCCTCGATGCCGAGCAGCCGGGCGACCCGTGCGAGCTCGCCTGCCGGCACCGGCCCTCCCGCCGGGGCCTGCTCTCCCGCCGGGGCGGGCCCCGCCCCCTCCAGGATCGTCTGCCCGGCGGTGGCAAAGTCCGTCTCGTGCCCGCTGGCGAAGCGGCTGGGGTCCCTGCTCATCTCCCGGGCCAGAAGCTGCCCGTAAAGCTCGAAGGACACGTAGCCGATCCCGTCGTAGCCCCTCCTCCCGACGTTTCTCTGGATCTGTCCCGCGGCGCAGGGCAGCTGGCCAACGATGGCCCTCACCAGGGCGGTCTTGCCCGAGGCGTTGGGCCCCAGCACGGCCCACTGCTCCCCCTGCAGGATCCGCCAGTTCGTGTCGGGAAGGACGAGGCGCTCCCAGACCCGAATCGTAACCCCGTCCAGGCTCAGGAGCGCCCGAGGCTTCGTCGGGTCTGTCATTCCACGAGCATCCGAGACAGGACCTCTTTGACCCGAAGCACCGTCGAGGATCCGATCTTCCCGAGTCGCCTCACCAGGCGCCTCTTGTCCACCGTTCGAATCTGGTCGAGGACGATCCAGCCATCCTTACGCTGGAACCGGACGCGGACTCGAGAAG
>JAFGFV010000404.1 GCA_016930895.1 Spirochaetales bacterium
CCGTAGCCCATGTAGGAGAACTCCTCCACGTCGTTGCGGATCAGGAAGGGCTCGTACGCCTTGATGTCCTGCACGGCCGTGCGGGACTTGGCGATGTTGATGCTCATGTTCAGGACCGTGACCGGGTCATTGGGCTCCAGCTCCCGGTTGTAGAAGGCGGTGGAGGAAATCGTGAAGTCCGCCAGGTCGGCAAAAGGCTCGAGGGGCACCAGATTCGTGATGCCCCCGTCGATGAGCACGAACTCCTCGAGCTTCACGGGATCCATGGCCGCCGGGATGGCGATAGCCGCCCACAGGACCGTCAGGAAGCTTCCCTTGGCCAGCAGCACCCGGCGCATCGAGCGCAGGTCCTCGCAGACCACGACGATCGGAATGGGCAACTCGGCCACGTCCGGGTCCCCCACCAGGGCGCGGGCTGCGGCCAGCAGGCCCCGGGGGTCCATGATGCCGCCGGCCGTGGGGAGCTTCAGGCTGAACAGGTCGCCGTAGTCGATGGTCGCCACGATGTCCTCGATCACGTCGAGGGGCACTCCCGCTGCATACAGGAGGCCGATGATCGAGCCCATGGAATCGGTGGCGATGACCTGCGGATACGCCCCCAGCTCCTCCAGCCGCCTGAGCACCCCGATGTGGGCGAAGGCCCGGGCCGATCCGCCGGAGAGGTGCAGGGCCAGCACCGGCCCCTGCCGGCGCAGGGGCTCCAACCGCCGGGTGAGCGCCTCGTAGCCGTACTCGATGGGGCGGTCGATCTCGAAGAACTCTTCCCGGGGCAGGGCGAACAGGGCGCCCCCCAGGGTCACGAACAGCCACGCCGCCAGCACCAGCCGCAACGCCGGTGCGATCCTACGCTGTCTCAGCTTCGCTGCCACCATCCGGCGAGTATAGCGGATGCTCCTCGCCCCCCGCAAGGCGCACCCCACGCGCGGGGCGCGGCTACTCCACGTCGCTGGAGGCGGCCCAGATGTTGACGTCGGAATCGACGGCCCAGCGGTCGATTTCCGCCAGCTCCTCCGCCGTGAAATCGGGATGGTCGAAGGCCGCCGCGTTCTCCTCGATCTGCTCGGGACGCGAGGCCCCGATCAGCACCGTGGTGACCCGGGGATCCCGCGCCACCCAAGCCAGGGCCATCTGGGCCATGCTCTGGCCCCGCCGCCGGGCAATGGCGCCCAGGTTGCGCACCCGCTCCAGGTTCTGCTCCGTCAGGAAGCCCTTGCGGAAATGGCTATCGGGATCCGCGGCCCGCGACCCGTGCGGAATCCCGCCCAGGTACTTGTCGGAGAGCAGCCCCTGGGCCAGGGGCGAGAAGGCGATGCAGCCGATGCCCTCCCGCTCCAGAGTGTCCAGCAGCCCCCGCTCCACCCAGCGGTTCAGCAGCGAGTAGGAAGGCTGGTGGATCAGGCACGGGACGCCCCGCTCCCGCAGGAGCCGGGCCGCCGCTGCGGTGCGGGTCGCCGAGTAGGAGGAAATCCCCGCATACAGGGCCTTGCCCTGCCGCACGGCCGTGGCCACGGCATCCATGGTCTCCTCCAGCGGGGTCTCGGGGTCCGCCCGGTGGGAGTAGAAGATATCCACGTACTCCAGGCCCATTCGGCGCAGGCTTTGGTCGAGACTGGCCAGCAGGGACTTGCGTGAGCCCCACTCCCCGTACGGGCCCGGCCACATGCGGTACCCGGCTTTGGTCGAGACGACCAGCTCATCCCGGTAGCCCCGCAGGTCGCGGGCCAGGATCCGGCCGAAGTTCTCCTCGGCCGAGCCCGGCGGCGGGCCGTAGTTGTTGGCCAGATCGAAGTGCGTGATCCCTAGGTCGAAGGCCCGGAACACCATCCGGCGGGCTGCTTCCGCGGGGCGCGACCCGCCGAAGTTGTGCCACAGCCCGAGGGACAAGCGGGGCAGCAGGAGCCCGCTGCGGCCGCACCGGCGAT
Organism: Spirochaetales bacterium; assembly: GCA_016930895.1. Next base: position 1,923 of record JAFGFV010000404.1, read on the forward strand.
AGGGGAGCCGCCCGTAGCGCTCCCCGTCGGGAAGATATGCCATCGCGTTTCCTCCTCTCGGCGCACGATACACCTCCGCCGGCGATCGCCGCAACGCCCTTGACCGGCGGCGCGGGCCTGAGTATCTTCAGGCTCGCCATGAAGCACCCCGAGGCCCGAACAATCTTCCGCCCGATCCGCTGACGATCCCCTTCCACCCCCGAAAGCACCTGGGCCGACCATGAGCACGATCATCGACCGCGTGGCGGAATCCGTCAGCTCCACCTGGCGCTTGCTGTCCGACACCACCAACTTCCTCAGCAGGGTCAAGCTGCTCTCCTCGTACGACCGCGACCTCAAGGAGATGCGGGACAGGCTCTATCGCTTCCGCAAGGACCCGGATGTCCAGCGGGAAATCCGCAAGCGGATCGTCGAAATCCGACGCTCTCTCCGGGCCCGGGGCTACGACCTGCGGCTGGGTTCCAGGGACATCGCCCTGGAGGGTTTCCGGCACGACGACGCCATGAGAGACGGATTTCGGCGCCTGGTCATCGGCATCTCGGAGGACGACGTGATCTCCCTGGCCGGAGACCTGAACCACCAGGACCTCGCCGGCCAGATGGAGCGCCGGCTGCGCGGCGCCAAGGGGTGCCGAAGCCTCAGCTTCCACTACCTATGGTACCGCTGGCGCAGCCAGGTCCTGGTCTTGTCCGGTTCGGCCTCGGAGACCGCCCAGCAGTTCGAAATGTTCAAGGAGTATTTCGAGAGCCACAAGGATCTCCTGCTCAGGAAGCTGAGCCATATATAGAGAACCCTGTGCCAGCCGGGACCGTATGCCTACCCTGGGAGATGGGTGCCATCCCCCCCGGAGCAGCCAGGCAAACCGCTCACGCCGAAAGCAGCTCCCGGTCTATGATCTCCTTGAGGGTGGCCTTGGGCAGCGCCCCGGCAGCCATCTGCGGGCGGCCTTCCTTCGGA
>JAFGFV010000405.1 GCA_016930895.1 Spirochaetales bacterium
CTGCCAGCTCTGCTTCTGGACCAGGGAGTTGTACCGCGCCTCGTCGAGCTCGATGCAGACCCGGTCCGGCTGCTCGTCCTGGATCACCTTACGCACGTCCTCCACACTCCGGCTGGAGATGTGGGCCGTGCCCAGGACGACGATCTCCCGCCCCTTCAGGGCGACCCTGGCCACGGGGAGCGCGGCCTCGGGCCCCTGGGGCTCGTCTTCCGATGCTGACGGGGATGCTGACGGATTCGGATTGCTGCTCATCTAGTCTTCCTCGATCCCATACTGGGCCATCAGGTGCCGGGCGATCCGCCGCTCGGGCAGATGGGGGGGCTCCAGCCCCGCGGATTCGCTCAAGTACGCCAGGGCGGTGCGCAGCCTGCCGCTGCGGAGCATTTCGGCGGCGATGTAGAACGAGCGCCGCCGCCGGCTCACGGTGTTCTTGTCCCTCGCGGTTTCGGCCACAGCCTGCGGCTCCCTGGCGGGATCCGCCAGGTAGCGGGCAATGTCGTACTCCCAGGATTCCCTGGGCAGGGAGGGCAGCAGGGCGTTCAGGTACCGTGTAGCCTCGGCGCCCCGCCCGGCTTGCCTCAGGCTCACCGCAGCCAGAAGCGCGTGCGCCGGCTCCTGCGGTTCCAGCTCGTGTGCCTGCATCAGCCGCTCCGCGGCCTCCTCCCACCTCTGCTGCAGGTAGTACAGCAGCCCCAGCGAGGGGTAGGCAAAGGTATACTGCGGATTCAAACGCAGGACGGTTTCGTAGTCCGCGACCGCCTCTTCGATCCTTTCCTGCCGGTCGTTCAGCCCCGCCCGGTAAACATACGCCAGGAACACCTCCGGGTCAATCTCGATCGCCCGGTCGAAGTCCTCCCGCGCGGCATCCCACCGCCGCAGCCGCAGCCGCTCCCGGCCGCGATCGATGCGGTGCCAGTACTCCTGCGGCTCCAGAGCCACCGCCCGGTCCAGGGCCTCGACCGCGCCGGCGTGGTCCCCGAGGCTTCCCCGGGCTCTAGCCAGGTCCACCCACGCGAAGGCGTACCCGGGCTGTGACCGAGCGGCCGCCTCGAGCCGATCCACGGCCTCCTCGAGCTCCTCGCCCTGCAGGGCGATGCGGCCCAGGCCGTAGAGGGCCTCGAACATCTGCGGGTCGCGCTGCAGGGCGGCGCGGAAATGCCCGGCCGCGGCCTCCAGCTCACCGGCCTGCAGGGCCAGGGAACCGAGAGTGGAGAGGGCCTGCGGATTGCCGGGGTCGAGATCCAGGATTCGCTGTGCGATCTGCCGCTGGCCCTCGGGCTGTCCCGAAGCCCCCTCCAGCAGGGCCAGGGCCTCCAGGGCGGGGACCCACTCGGGATTCTCGGTCAACAGACTCTCCAGCTCGGCCCGGGCCTCCCCGGTCCGTCCGGCGGCGGCGAGCAGCTGGGCGCGCAGCAGGCGCGCCTCGCGAGTCAGGGGCTGGTCCCCGAAGGCCGCCTCGAGCTCTCCCAGGGCAGCCTCGGGATCGCCGGCCTCCACCAGCTCGGCGATGCGCTCGTAAGGCACCCGGGGGGCGGTCTCCGCGGCCGTCCCCTCGGACGGGACCCCGAGACCGGCGCATCCGATCAGGCTCAGGACGGCGAGGAGGGAAAGCCACAGCAGCGCTCGGGTTTCACGGACCACGAACATTGCCCCGACTATAGCCGGAAGCCTGGAATTCTGGCAAGGTTGAATCGGGCTCCGGCTTGGTGGTAGAATAGCCCATTCATGAAAAAGAAGCTTTCCAGCCTGTACTACGTGATTCCTGTTGTCTACGTCGCCGTGATCGCGTTGTTCGTCTACATGCAGTTCGCCTCCGGGCAGAGCTTCGAGGAGAAGGTCGGGACCGTGACCATATCCGGCTCCTACGCTCGCAAGCTCACCGGCGGTCAGCACCTGCGCAGGATCGAGGTGAGGATGCGGGATCTGAGCCTGCCCATCGATTCGGCCTCCCCGATCCTGGCCGGTTTCGGGGAAGTGCAGGACAAGCGGATCCAGCCCGTGGCCCTTGCAACCTTCGCCGAGGGCTTCGAGATCGAATGCGAAGACGGGCTGCTGCTCCGCTTCGAGTTGGGCGCAGGAGCGGGCGAGGCGCTGACCGTGCGTTTCATCATCCCCAACGCCCTGGGCACGCCGAGCAGGCTGTCGCTCCCCTTCGAGCTGCAGGAACAGCGGGAGGTTCGGGAGGTCCCGGGCATCCCGCTGTTCGAGCTCAGCGGGCAGATCGGCCGGTGGTACGTGTCCCTGCCTGAGGGCTCAGGACTCGACGAGCAGCAGCAGCGGATCGTGCTGAGGGTGCCGGAGGGCGGAGCGAGCGCGGTGGCGGGTTTCGAGCGCCTGGAAACGCCGGAGGAACCCTACTACTACTGGTTCTCTCGCCAGGCGCGCCTGGCCGGGGCCGATGAGTTCACCGCCGAGCTTGAAGGGTTTCTCGATCGCGCCTACGGCGCCTGGAGCCGACTGGCTGCTCAGGAGCCCGTCGACCCGGCGCTGGCGGGCCCGGTGGGGATCTCCCTGCTGTCCGAGTCGGTGAGGCGCGGCGAATACCGGACCATGCAGGCCCTCGTGGCCCGGGGTATCCGGCGGATCCTGAGGTCCAATCCGCAGGCGCAAATCGACTACGCGGGCTCCTGCTACATCGGAGACCTGCCATCGTTCCTGAGATGGCGCCAGGCCGAGGCCCTCGAAAAGGTCCGGCTGCTCACCGAGCTGATACGCCAGGCTGACCTCTCCCTGTTCTCCCGGCCGCGGTTGATCCCCTTCATCGTGAACCACGCGCCTTTTGCGCTGGCGGAGGAGGTCCTTCGGCTCGCCGACAGCGTTGACCTCGAATCGGAGGCACTGATCGACGTCCTCAACATCACCCGCACGTACGTGGAGGGCTTCGAGGTCCTGGGGCTGGGAGAGAGCACCCGCGAGCGCGTCGCCCTTGCGGTGCAGAAGCGGATCATCCCGGGGATTCGTGCCGCCGATGGGGAGCTGTACTTCGTGCTGGCCGGCAGCGGAGGCCCGAGCATCGCCGTGGACCTGTACATCTGCGCGCAGGCGGGGACGGTCCTGCGGGAGGCCGGAGCACTCCTGGCGGAACCGGCGTACACGCAGCTGGGGCGGAACCTGATCCTATCGGTGCTGCGCCAGGCCGACGAGGCGGGGACGGTCCCGGCGGCAGGACGCCTGGGGCCTGAGGGGCTGGTCGCGGAGGTTGAGCGCCTGCCCCCGGAAGGACTGTATCCGCTGGTGGCGCAGGAACGGTACGCTCCCGAGGAGTACCCGCTGTATGCGTTTCTGTACCCTGGCAGCTGGATCCTTACCGCCGCGAAGCTTGGCCCCGTGCAGATCGATCCGCAGGAACAGCGCTACCGTTTCTCCTTTCCCGTCGCTCAGACTCACTACCTGCTCATCCAGGGCGTGCGTCGCCCGAGCTCGCTGCTCATGCACGGCATCCCGTGGAAGACCGATCCCGAGTATTTCATGTACAGCGACGGCTGGGCGTACCAGGAGGACACCCAGAGCCTGTTCGTCAAGCTGACCCACCGGCAGGAGCTCGAAGAGCTCGTCCTGGGCTACTGATGACCAGGGTTTGCCCCTCGGCGGCGGGGGAGTGTACATTGACGCCATGAACGAAACAGCACCGGTCGACAAGACCGCTATTCTGGATCTGGAGGGGGCCCACTGCGCCTCCTGCGCCTACACGATCGAGCATCTCGGCCGCAAGGTGGAGGGCGTCAATTCGGTCAAGGTGGATACCGCCGCCCACGAGGTTCGAGTGGTGTATCAGGGCAATCCGGGCTCCCTGGAGCGAATCGCCGAGATCGTCCGCCGGCTCGGCTACGATGCCAAAGTCCGCTGGGACAGCGTGCAGTAGCAGACCGGCAGGGGAAGGGTTGTTTACAGCTAGAGGGCGAGCGGCTATACTGGTTCTTGCAGCATAGTCTCGAGATGAAACAGCCTTCCCAGCGCACACTTCTGCGGCTTCTGCACCACAACTGGAACCCCCGCACCCTCACCGCCCTGAGCTACATCTGCGAGCGCTTTCTGTTTCGGGGCTGCTTTTCGGAGATCGAGGTCCTTGGCTTGGAGGAGGTGGCGGCGAAATCCGCGGCCGGGCGGCGCCTGATCCTCATCCCGGATCACCAGAGCGAGTACGACTGGCTGATCCTGCAGAGCCGCATGTTCCGCAGTGGAATCCACACCGCGATCCAGGCCGGGGACAACCTGTTCGTTGGACCCCTGGACCCGGTCCTCCGCGGCTGCGGCGCCTTCATGAGCGTCCGGGACAAGCATTCCTTTTACTCCAGCCACTGGATCGCCAACATGGCCTTCAAGCACCTGGGCAAGAAGCCGATCGTGATCACCCGGGACATGTACAGCACCCTCTACAACAAGCAGCTCAAGAGGATCCTGGGGCGGGAGGGGTTCAACATCCTCGTGTTCCCGGGCTACGAAACCGACCCGTACTCAGGAGCCGTCAAGTACGGGCGCTCGTACAGCGGGCTGTTCAACCCGCTGTCCCCGTACGTGTTCATCATGATGTCCAAGGCCCTCAAGGAGCTCGGGATTCGCGATGCCGAGTACATCCCCGTTTCGATCTCCTACGAGCGGGTGCCGGAGGACAGCCTCTTCCGCGAGTTCAAGGCTACGTCGCGGCGCAAGAAGATCTTCAAGTACATCTACGATCACTACTACACCTTCTTCAAGGCTCCCTTCTCCAAGGAGCTCAGGCAGGAAAAGACCCGGGTGTGCGTCAAGTTCGGAACGGGGCTGCCGGTGGACTTCGGCGGTAAGGCGAGGCAGTTCGCAGAGCAGATCCACTACGAGATCGGGAGGCTCGTGCGGGTCTACGAGAGCACCCTGGTGTTCCACTCGGTGAACAACAAGTTCATCATTCCCAAGAAGGAGCTCAAGGTCAACATGCAGCGGGATTTGGAGAAGCTGCACCGCCTGGGTGTCGACTGCTCCCCCCTGTACGACGACGCGGGGCGGCTGTATCCCCTGGAGCGGATGCTGCGCCGCGTGGAGAGCATCTTCAACTTTCCGAAGAATCCCGTGAGCCCCCTCAAGTCGTACGTGACCATGGAGCACGACAAGAACGAAGTGTTTATTCTCAATCCTCACCTGGCTTCGTACTACGCCAACAAGCTCCGGTACATCATGAGCCGGGATTAGACTTTCAGGCGGACGAGCCATGACCAGCAATCGCGGCGGCGGGGGCCCCTGGAAGGGCGGGCATCCCTCCTTTCGGGCTAAGCCCTGGCTGTTCTTCGGGATCACCCTGGCCGTGACCTGGACCGCCGGCTTCGCCGGGGCCGCGCTCCAGGACACCCTCGGCCGCCGTGCCGTTCTCCTGCTGATCTACGGCGGCGCCCTGGCGCCTGCGGCCGTAGCGGTGGTCCTCGGCTACGCAGTACATGATCGGGTCTACCGGGCGGACTACTGGCGCAGGGTCATCGACATCCGGCGGATTCGGCCCCTCTGGCACCTGGCCGTCTGGCTGCTGCTGCCCGCCAAGGCGGGCCTCGCCGCCCTGATCGACCTGCTGCTTGGGGGCGGGGGGATCCGGCCGGAAGCCTTCGCGGACCTGGCCGCCCGGCCGCAGCTGATCCTGCCCACTCTGGCCTTCTGGCTGCTCTTCGGGCCGCTGCCTGAGGAGCTGGGTTGGCGAGGGTACGCTCTGAACGGCCTGCAGGGGCGCTGTGGCGCGCTGGGGGCGAGCCTGCTCCTCGGGGTCGTCTGGGTAATGTGGCACCTGCCGCTGTTCTTCGTGGAGGGAACCTGGCAGGCCGCCCACCTCGGATTCGGGACCCTGCTGTTCTGGTTCTGGGCCTTCGGCCTGGTCATGGAGTCGGTGCTCTACACCTGGATCCACAACAACACGGGTTTCAGCATCCTATCGGCGGTCTTGTTCCATTTCGTCGGGAACTCCTTCGGCGAGCTGTTCGAGCTCTCGCGGAGGGCGGAGCTGCTCAACTACGGGCTGGCGGCCGGGCTTGCCGCCCTGGTGGTATTGATCTGGGGGTCACGCACCCTCACGCGGGGGCCGCGGGACGGAAGGGGTCCCAGCTCTTCCTGGGCAGGGCCCTGAGATGGCCCCGAGCGTGAGGACCCGGCGGATCCTGTGGGCCCGGGCAGGGGGCCGGTGCGCCGTCTGCAGGAGGCCGCTGCTGCCGGGCTCCCGGCAAGACATTCCCGAGGCCGCCTCCGGCGAGGGCGGGTGCATTGTGACGCTGCGCCCGGGCGCCGGCGAGCGCTACGACAATCTGATCCTGCTGTGCGAGGAGCACGCGGGGGAGTCTGCCGAGCGCCTGGAGCGGATCAAGGCGGCGCACGAGGAGTGGGTCCGGCTGTCTGCCTTGGCGGAGCATCCGAGCGACCCGGCTGTCCGTTATGACCCCCGCTACCACGGGGTGACCCTCCTGCCCCGCGTACGCAGCGGCGAGGTGCTGGCCCGCCTGCTTGGCGGGGTCCATTCGGTCCAGTACGACCGTGACGAGCCGGGGACTCCCGGCGGGGAAGAGCTGGGCGAAGCCCTCTTTCAATACATTCGGAGCATCACCGAGGTATGGGCAGGCTACGATGCGGCCGAGAGGCGGCGGGTGGTCGGGCACCTGGAGGCGCAGATCGCGGCCTTGGACCGCTCGGGTCTGCTGCTCTTCGGCCTGCGATACGCGGCCAGGGCGAGGATCGCCGGAACCCGGGGGGATTGGTCGATCCTGCGGCTGTGGCTCCTCCGCGAGGGCGCTGACAGCAGCCCCACGAACGGATAGAATCGACGGATGGATGGAACGCGACGGGCGGACGTTAAGGTCGGGCGCCGGGTGGCCATCGTCCAGAAGCAGGATCAGCGTACCGGCAGGGTGACCGAGGGAGTGGTGCGGGACATCCTCACCAATTCGAGCCAGCATCCTCACGGCATCAAGGTCCGCCTCGAGAGCGGCGAAATCGGCAGAGTCAAGCAGATCCTGGGCTGACGCCGATGATCCAGCTCGCCGCCCGGCGGCTCGCCTCGATGGCAGAGGTCGGGTCCCAGGCGGGCTTCGTGGGGATCCATGCGGGCCGGGGCGCGCGCTTTGTTTTCCTGGACCGGCAGCGCCCTGCTGGCCTGCGTATGGGATCTGCACGCGTAGCCAAGGGCGGAGGCAGCCGCTCTCGCGCCGAAAGGAGCCTTGACGATGAGATACCCGAAGTCGTCCGCGATCTACGCCCTGGCTGTCGGGCTGATGATGATCGGGATGTGGACCTTCTTCATCCTGAGTGCACAGGTGCCGGAGCTGGAAGAGCGCCCCGTGGAGATTGTGTTCCACTTGACCGTGGAGTTCGCCACCGCCGTCGTCCTGGTAACCGCCGGCCTGGCCTCCCTGGGCCGGCGCAGCTGGGGGCTGGTCCTCCAGCTCTTCGGCTTCGGGATGCTCGCCTACACGGTGATCTTGAGCCCCGGGTACTATGCGCAACGGGGCCAGGCGGGCTTCGTGGTCCTGTTTGCAGTGCTGCTGGCTGCGACCCTGGTCTTCCTCGTCGTTGCCGCCAGGGGCCTGCTCCGGGCGGGGGGCAAATGATCCACCTGCGGAACGTGGTCGAGGCGAACCTGCTGGGGGCGCTCCTGCGGGAGGCGGGCATCCCGCACTACATCAAGGCCTACCGCGATCCGGGGTTCCAGGGCTCCTGGAGGTTCATCGATGCCTGGGGGCACGTGGAGTGCTCCCCCGAGCACGAGGAGCAGGTCCGGGAGATTCTCGAGGGGGTGCGAGCTGGTGGAGAATAGGATGGAGATCCTGTGCTACGGGGCCTCGAACACCTGGGGCTACGATCCTCACGACGGGTCGCGGTTCGGTCCTGAAGACCGATGGCCCGCAGTGCTCCAGGGCTGCCTGGGGTCGAGCGTGGAGGTGGTGGAAGAGGGGCTCAGCGGGCGGAGCATTCGCAGCTACGAGCCTGCGGGAAGCCCGTACAACGGGCTCGAGCACCTGGAGCGCTATCTGCGCGGGCGGCGGCCCTTCGCCCTGATCATCCTGTTCCTCGGGACGAACGACCTGTTCGCGGACCCCACCGTCACCGCGACCGGCCTGGCCGGGGATGTCGTCGACGCCTGTGAGCGGATCGGCCTGCTGGCCCCGGCGACACGGATCCTTCTGATCCCGCCTCTCCCTCTGGCAGAGAGCACCGGGACCTCCGGCGCTCTGGGCCCGCGACGGCGCAGGTCCCGCGAGTTCGCGCAGGAGTTCCTTGGGGCGGCCCGACGCAGCGGCCGCCTGTGCTTCGATGCTTCCGCAATCGTCCGTTCCAGCCCGATCGACGGGATCCACCTGGAGGCGACGGACCACCGGCGCCTTGGGGAGGCGCTGTGCCGGTACATCCGCCAGGAAAATCTCCTTGACCGCGGCGCAGGCGTCGGGTAGGAGAAGGCGCCCCGGACGGAGGTGCGGAGGGCTTTGTGCCCGCGCTGCGGATACGTTCACTATGACAACCCCCTTCCCGGCGCGGTCGAAAGGCACATCATCGAGCGCTTCCATTGTGGGGGCTTGGCTGGGGGTTCGGGCTTCCCGGGCGCGCCGGTGGATCCGCAGTACGCCTCGCCGCCGGGCTGAGCCTGACCCGCCCGATCCGCCCGGGCGGTTTCCCATCCTGCTCAGGACTGATATACTTGGCCGGCAGCAATGCCGGCGGAGGGCCTGTCCGAGCAGCTCGCCGGCCGGCGGGGAGGTTCAATGGCCTATACGGAATTCGTGTTCGTGGACTTCGAGAATGTCCAGAGCTTCGATCTGAGCAGCCTGGACGAGAGCAC
>JAFGFV010000406.1 GCA_016930895.1 Spirochaetales bacterium
GCAGCCCTATCAGGCGCTTGATCGCCTCGGAGGTCCGGCCCTTGGCCAGAGCCTCCAGGGTCTTGCCGAGCAGCACCAGGGTGATGATGATGGCCGAGGCCTCGAAGTACAGGGCCGGCATCTCCCCGGGAGCGGTGGGCCGAAAGAAGCCGTTGAAGACGCTGAAGGCATAGGCGGCCGTGGTACCGAGGGCCACCAGCACGTCCATACCGGGGCTTCCGGCGCGAATGCTCCGGAAAGCGTGGCGGTAGAAGCGCAAGCCGATGCCGAACTGCACGGGCGTCGCCAGGACCAACTGGACCCACGGCAGCATCAAGAATCCCAGGGCCTCGATGCGGAACAGGTGCGCTATCATGGCCACCAGAAGCGGCAGGCTCAGAGCAGCCGAAATGATGAAGCTGCGCCGCAAACGGCTGAACTCCCGCTGCCGCAGCTCACGCTCCCGGTCAGGCAGCTCCTCCTCCACCACTTCCGCGCCGTACCCTGCCTCCTGCACCGCCCGAACCAGGGCGCTGAGATCCGCACCGTCGGGGCGGTAGGAGACGTCCGCCTTTTCGGTGGCCAGGTTGACCGTCGCCGAAATCACTCCGGGAATCCGCTTCAGTCCCTTCTCCACGCGCAGGGCGCAGCTGGCGCAGGTCATCCCCGTGATGACCAGGGTGCGCCGTTCGCTGTCCTGCGGCGGAGCCTCAGGCCGGGCGCGGACCTGTGCCTCTACCGTACCGGTTCCGCCGCTACCAGTGCCGTTCACCTTGGCTACCTCCCAACTCCAAGATAGTATATATGACTTTTGCAGTCAAGAATACTCCGTCACGGCGCAGCCCCGGCGCAGTGCCGGCCGCGCCGTGCGGGCGCGCTTGATTTCGCCTGCGAGCGTGCATTACCCTGGACTCTGGAGGGCAAAGCCTATGTCGATCGTGACCATTTCCCGCCAGAGCGGCAGCCTGGGCACCCAGACGGCCCGAGCTCTGGCCGAAGCGCTCAAGTCTCCCTTGCTCGACAAAGAGTCCCTCGAGCGCCGCCTGGCCGAGCACGGGGTCACCAGCGCCAGCCTCGAGAAGTACGACGAGAAGCGTCCCGGCTTCTGGGAAATCTTCTCGTCGGACAGGAACCGCTACCTGCACTTCCTCAAGACCGTGATCTACGAGTTCGTGCGCGAAGGCCGGGGCGTGCTTCTGGGTAGAGGGGGCCAGGTCCTGCTGGCGGGGATTCCCGGGGTCCTGCACGTTCGGATCGTCGCTCCTTCCGAGCTCCGCTGCCGGCGCCTGCAGGAGGCCCTGGGCTGCGACGAGCGGCGGGCCGAGCAGATCCTGCGCCACGAGGACACCGACCGGGCCGGCTTCCACCGCTTCTTCTTCAACGTCAACTGGGACGACCCGCAGCTCTACGACCTGATCCTGAACACCGGCTCCCTGTCCACGGCGGCGGCCGTGGCTGTGCTGAGAAGCGCCCTCCGGGAAGGCGGAGGCAAAGAGCGGGAGCAGGAGTTCCGCCGGGTCATGGCGGACCGCTGCCTTCAGCAGGAGGTGGAAACCCGGATCCTGTACCAGGAGAAGCTTCCGGTAAAGTTCCTGGAGGCGACGGTGCGCGACGGGGTCGTGAGCCTGGAGGGTACGGTCAACACCCGCATGGCGGTGGAGCGCTGCGGCCAGATCGCTGCGGCCGTGCCGGGAGTCAAGGAGGTCCAGAACCACCTGTACTACAGCACGGACCTGTACGGCTACATGCCCCACGCATGAGGGGGAAGGCGCCTGTGACGCCGAACCCGTCGGGGTCGCAGCGGTCATGATTACGGCCAGACACCAGTGGTGGGCGGAGTGGGTCTTCTTCCGCTACGTGCGAGGCCTCGTGCAACGGCATTTCAACGCCCTCCGCCTGCTCGGGGAACTGCCGGAGATCGATCCCTCGCGCCCGCTCCTGCTCGTTCCGAACCACGGCACGTGGTGGGACGGTTTCTTTGTCTACCTTCTCAACCGCCTCCTGTTCCGCCGCCAGCTGTTCCTGATGATGCTCGACGAACAGCTGGCCCGCTACCGCTTCTTCAGCCGGGTGGGGGCCTTCGGGATCCGTCCCGGGCTGCCGCGCAGCGTGGCTGAGACCCTGCGATACTCCGCCGCGCTGCTCCGCGAGCCCGGCAACGCCCTGTGCCTGTTCCCCCAGGGGGAGCTGCGCTACCACGCCCTGCGGCCTCTGGGTTACGAGCGGGGACTGGAGCGCATCCTGAAACTGAGCGGGACGACCGTGCAGCTGCTGCCGCTCGGGATCCGCTGCGAGCTGCTCGGCGAACAGAGGCCGGACGCCTTCTTCCTGGCCGACCGCTGCCACGTCCTGGACTCCGCCAGCTTTCCGGGCATGCAGTGGCTGGAGGAGGAGGAACAGCGGCTCCTGGAGCGGATGGAGCAGGCAGTCCGAAGCGGGGACGCAGGAAGGCTCCTCCTGCGCGGCAAGCTCCCCCTGGACGAACGCTGGGGGGGGTGAACAGGGCTCCCGGGATCAGGAGGGCAGCTCGGCCAGCATCTCCCGCAGCCAGCTGTTTCCCGGATACACCTCCAGGGCGCGCTCCAGGTAGCGACGGGCCCGCGCCGGCTGCCGGCCCTCCGAGTAGGTGATGCCCAACCAGGCGTACACGGAGAAACGGTCCACCCGCTCGAGCTCCGGCTCACCCTCCAGCTCTTGCAGCAGCTCAAGGCTCCGCGCGCGGCTCCCGCCCGCGATGCCCGGCGCGTTCTTGTAGAACAGGGCCAGGGTGAGCTTAGCCTTGAGGTTTCGTGGGTCCAGGCGCAAGGCCTCCTCGGCCATCTCCCGCACCTTGAGACCGTAGGCCATCTTGTACAGCAGGCCGTTCAGGATCAGCAGCTGAGCGTAGGTGTCGGCGAGCAGACGGTAGGCCTGACTGCTCTCGACCTGGTCCAGGGACTCCAGGATCAGGTCACGGCCGACCTCGAAGCGCCGCTGCGCCTCCTCCGGGCGCCCGTCGGCCTGCTCCACGAACCCCAGGAGATACTCCACCTCCGCCTGCCAGTATAGGCGCGGGGCGGGGCGCAGGATCCCGGCAAAGACCCTGCGGCTCTCGTCCAGCAGGCTGCGCAGGCCCGGAGAGTCCAGCGACTGGTCGAAGAAGGCGTCCGTGGCCCGGGACAGCAGCTCGCGGCCTTCGGCAAGGCTCGCCTCGGTGCCCCCGGCATCGGTTGCCGCCGCGGGAACCGCCGCGGCCCCGACCAGCAACAGGGCGAGCGCCAGAAACAGCCCCGCCGACGGATCCATCCTCAGGCGATTCATCAGGACTAGGAGGATAAGCATATGCCATCGCCGGGGTCAACCGCATCGCCGGGACAACGCCCCCTGCGCTTGACGCCCGCCGCCCTCGGGCGTATGGTGTTTCGAGGGGACGCCACTCATGTGCCAGAGACGGGACCGGCTGCGGGGATACGAGCCGGTGAACAGGTGGATCTACCTCTTCATGGACCTGTTCATGAGGCGACCCATCCAGTGGGCTCTGGGTTTCATTCCTGAGAACATCGACGTGATCCCCAAACGCGGGGCTGCGATCCTGGTGGCCAACCACGTGCATCTCATGGACCCGATCTGGATCTTCGACGCCCTCAAGCGCCCGGTCTACTGGGTCGCCACCGAGGAGCTGTTCCGCAAGCGCCTGCTGGGGTGGTTCATCCGGACCTTCGGCGCGTTTCCGAAGCGCAAGGCGGCCCACGACAACAAGACCTTCCGCAGCATGGTCAAGGCCCTCGCCAACGGCGACGTGCTCGGGATCTATCCGGAAGGTGTGCGCACGTGGGACGGCTCCAACGCTCCGCTCATCCCTACCATCGCCAGGCTGATCCGGCGCTTCAAGGTGCCCGTGTACGCCTGCCGGGTATCCGGCGGCTACCTGGCCCAGCCGCGCTGGGCGGCCCGCTCCCGGCGTATCCGCGCGCGGCTGGTGTTCAGCAAGCTGTACGACCGGGACGCCATCCCGCAGTCGGAACAGACCATCCTGGAGGACATCAGCCGCGCCATCGCCACCCCGGACTACCATCTCAAGGCGGAAGAGCTCGGGGGCAGGCGCTGGGGCCTGGCCGAAGGGATCGAGAAGGTGCTGTACCGCTGCCCGCACTGCGAGAGCCTCGAGTCCCTCGCCCCGCTCAAACCCCTGGCGTACAACCTGGTGGAGTGCAGGACCTGTCAGTCCCGGTGGCGCGTGGACATCACCAGCCGCCTCACCCCGGTGGGCCAGTCGGGCCGGCCGACCGGGCCGTCGGCGACCCTGGCGGAGCTCTACGCCAGGATCAGGAGCATGCCGCTGCGGCCCATCCGCTCGAGCCTGATCCGCCTCGACGCGGACGAGAAGCTCTTCCTGGTCAGCCGGACGCATCTCCTGTACTCGCAGCGACGCTTTCCCCGGCTCCGGCTCTTTGGGCTGGGACGTGCCTTCCTGACCGACCGCCGCTTCATCTTCCGGGGGCGCCTGAAGGGCAGGGGAAGAATCCGCCTCTCCGCTTCCCTCCACGAGATGGACAGCCTCAGCATCGAGCCCGGCGACAAGCTGCACTTCGTGTACCGAGGTTTGCTGTACCGGCTGCCCTTCCGCCGCGAGAGCGCACTCAAGTGGATGGACAGCCTGCAGCGGCTGCAGAACCCGGAGCAGCAGGACGCGGCAGCGGCGGGGGCCTCATCGGGGGAGATGGCCTCGGTCGGTTAGTCCGTTAGTCCACCCACTCCCGCCACAGCGGGGCCAGATCAAAGGCGCAGGTTTCCTCGGCCAGCTGGCGGAGCTCCTCCCCGTCGATGAGCCGCCACTCGTAGCGCTCCGCCAGGCGCGCCAGAAAGCCGTCGAAACGCTCCTGTCCCATGTGCAGCGACAGGGCGTGCAGGAACAGCGGCGCCCGGCCGTAGATGATCGCGCTGTACTCCCTCGGGGTGTACGCACCCACGGGCCGGCCGATAGGGATAGGCGCCCGGTCCACCAGCTCCCAGCGCTCCTCGAACTCCCGGAAGACCCCCCGGGCCCCTGCCTCGTCGCGCCGGTCCCGGTAGTACAGCCACGAAGCGTACTGGGCCAGGGACTCGTCGATCCAGGGCTCCTCCAGCTGGTCGTTGCCCACGCTCCCGTAGAACCACTGGTGCGCGAGCTCGTGGGCCAGGGTGGCTTCCAGGAGCACCCGGTGAGGGACCCCGTGCAACTCCCCTTCCAGGTCATAGAGCCGCACGGAGAGCAGGGTGATCCCCGGAAACTCCATGCCCAGCGCGCCGAAGGGTGCGGCGGCCACGGTCAGGGTCCGGAAGGGATAGGGACCGAAGCGCCTGCCGAAACTCTCCAGGGCCGCCAGGGAGGCGGACAGCACCAGGCGGGCGCCCTCCTCGCACCCCCGGGGGGCGGCGCTGCGCACCCGCACCCCCGCATGCTCCTGCTCCATGACGATGAGCTCTCGCCCCGCCGCCAGAAACAGGTCGCGGGCCGGTCCCAGGGCGAACAGCACCCGGGTGCGGCCTCCCACGCTGCGCCTGTCCAGCTCGATGCCGGGCAGAACCAGTGTCACGTCCTCGGGAGCCCAGATCTCCACCAGGTAGAAGGCCGCTTCGTTGGTCGCGAAGTCTCCGTAGCGCGGGGGCACGGGATGGTCCCAGGCCTCCAGCGCCGGAATGGTGGGGTATGCATAGGCCAGGGACAGCACCCCTTCACGGAAGCCCAGTACGCCGCGTTCCCCGGAACTGGGCGGCGGCAGCCGCAGGGTGTACTCCAGGTCGACCTCCACGTGCTCTGCGGGGGCAAGACCGCCGGGAAGCGGAACCGCGAGCAGGCTCTGCGAGCGCCGCAGCTCCGCCTGCACGGGCGCCCCGCCCACCGTGACGGAGGTAATCTCCAGAGACCCCGCGGTCAGGTTGGGGAAGCACAGGAAGGGCACCTCTTCCAGAGCTCGAGTCTGCCGGTTGGTCAAACGCACCCTCAGGCACCCGGACGCCCCCCTCAAGTCCTCGGCCAGCTCCAGGCGCAGGTAGTAGCGCGTCGCGTGGGCCAGCTCGGGATGCTCGGCCAGCTCGTCCTCCACCCACAGCGGCCGGAACGGCGCCAGGTCTTTCGAGGCCAACTCCTCCAGGCTCTGGCACTGCCCCCGGGCCGCCGCGACGCAGCCGAGGAGCAGCCCCAAGGCACAGATGGCCAGCAGCACCCGCCGGGCCTCGAGCCCCGCAAGCGGGCGCTGCGCCGCCGGACTGGTTCGGGACCGATACCTCGTGCCCACGCGCCGGCATCCTCCTTTCCCCGGCACCATCCCCCCAATGATTATGCACCGGTAAGCCCAAGGAGACCAGGAGACATGTCCAGGAGGATCGAGAACAACTCCCGACCGCCGCGGCTGTGCTCCGACCCGGCCCGCTCGGCCCAAAATGTCAAAAAATTGACAATATTGCCCTTGACAGCAGGCCCTCCTTTCTGTTAAAATATTGGCAAGATGAAAGGCAGCCGCGTGAAGCGCATTTCGGAGGGGCTGAGCCGGCGGCAGCGGCAGATCATGGAGGCGCTCTACACTCTGGAACGGGCCAGCGTGGAGGACGTGCGCCGGGGGATCCCGGACCCGCCGAGCTACTCCGCGGTTCGCACCACCATGAACATCCTGGTGGAGCGGGGCCTGCTGGCCACAGCCCGCAGCGGGCGCCGGTACTGCTACTCTCCCACTATCCCCCGCCGCCAGGCCCGGCAGTCGGCGATCGAACACCTTCTGCGCACCTACTTCGGCAACTCCGTCGAGCAGGCGGTCGCGGCCCTGATCGGGGCTGACCGGGGACCCCTCTCGGAAGACGAGTATCAAGCTCTCCTCGCGCTGATCGAAAAAGCGAGGAAGGGGGAATAGAGCCATGGTCGGCCAGCTGACGGCGGTGTTCGAGCACAGCCTGCTTCTGCAGGCCTTCTGGGGGTTCCTGGTGGTGAACAGCGTCAAAGGGGCGGCGTTGTTCCTGCTCGTCTGGACCGCCCTGAAGATCTTCCGGGGGCTGCCCAGCGAGCTCCGGCACCTGGTATGGCTCCTGGTGATCGTCAGCTCCGCGGTCTTCCCGGCGGTCTGGCTGCTTGCCCCGGAGCTGCGGCTCGCCGTGCCCATGGCGGCTGGACGCCCGGGGCTGGGAGGCCCCGCGGCCCCCCTGGCGGCGATGGTCCCCTTGAGCTCCCGCGCCCAGTTCCTGGAGATCATGGTCGTTCCCGGCATCCAGAGCGTCATTGCCGAGCACCACATCGTGCTCCTGCAACGCTCCTTGCCCTACCTGCTGGGAGGCGTGTGGGCCTGCGGCGCCGTGCTCCTCCTGCAGCGCCTCGTGGTCGGGCGCGTCGCGGCCTCGCTGCTGCTCAGGCGGGCCCACCCCGCGCCCGTCGCTCCCGGTTTCCTGGAGGAGCTGAAATGGGAGCTCGGAATCCGGGGCCGGATCACGATCGCGGTATCGCGGGAGTGCGGCATTCCGTTCACCTTCGGGCTCCTCCA